>NZ_NPFP01000001.1:0-212200 GCF_002259145.1 Rhodococcus sp. 15-2388-1-1a
GAGGGGTGAAGGGGGTGAGCGAGGGCGATGGTGCGGCTCTGTCGGCTGGTTTTGTCGCAAATGCGCGCGCATTCGTCGTACGCGCGCATTTGCCAGGAGCGCGCAAAATAGACCCCGAATCGCTAGCGAATCCGCGCGCGTACGACGAATGCGCGCGCGTTTGCGGGATTACGGGGCGGACGTGGGCGCACTCAGGAGTGCACGGGTGCTGGTTCGCGGGTGCTGGGGGTCGGCCCTCTGCGGCTGAGTCTGTCGCAAACGCGCGCGCATTCGTCGTACGCGTTCGGATTCGCTAGCGATTCGGGGTCGATTTTGCGCGCACCTGGCAAATGCGCGCGCGTTTGCGGGGAGTGAGCCGGGGGTGGGGTGCGGGGATGGTGGCAGGGCGAGACCACGCAGCGACTCAGAGGCTCAGCACTGTCCCGCACCCGCGGCGTCGAGTCCCCGCAGAATTTCGTTCTGATCGCTGGGTGGGACGTCGTTCCAGCTGGGTGCGGTGGTCATTTCGTTGCGCAGACCCTCGACCGACGTGGCGCGATCGGAGATTCCGGTCTGCTCCAGTGCATCGATCGACGTCATGAACTGCGTGCAGGTCTGCTGGTAGAGCGCTTCACCGGTGACGCCGGAGGTCGCGTCGCTCGGAGCCGCGGGCTCGGCGGCGGGCGGTGCCTCCGGTGCTTCGGCAGCAGGAGCAGGGGCAGGAGCCGGAGCCGGCGAATCGACCGTGGTGCTGGCGGGCACAGTCGTGGAAGCCGCAGACGTCGTCGTGGCTGCGGCGGAAGTGGTCGACGCTTCCTCGGTCGACGGGTCGCTGCTACATCCGGCAATCGAGACGGCCACGATCAGCCCGAGCAATCCGGTCGCGATTTTTCCGTTCATCGCCACTGTGTACCACCCCGGCGAAATCACCGACGTCAGAGCAGTGTCTGCGCACGTCCGGTGATGGTGCTCAGAGCCGTCGACCAGGCGCGGTTCTTCGGGTCGAGGAACGCGCCGTGACCGGCTCCCGGCAGTACGACCAGTTCGGTGTCGGTGCTGCCTGCCTTGGTCGCGGCATCGACGTAGACGCGGCTCTGGTTCACCGAGACGGTTTGGTCGGCATCACCGTGCAGCGCGGTCAGTGGGACGTCGAGCGGGAGGTATTCGATGGGGGAGGCGATCTTGTAGCGTCCGGGCACTTCGTTGGGCATGCCGCCGAGGAAGGCAGGCACGAACTTGTCGCCGCCGATGTCGGCCGCTCGTTTCATGTCGAAGACGCCCGCCATGATGGTGGCGCTGCGGGGCTTGATCTTCGGTTCCGCTCCGGGCGCATCGACCGGCATCAGGTGTCGAGCGGCAACCCATGCGGCCAGCTGTCCACCGGCGGAATGTCCGGCGACGTGGACGCGATCGAGGTCGAGTCGCCCGTCCGCCGCACCCTGCACGACGGTTGCCAGTGCCTCGGTGGCGTCGTCGACGTCGGAGAGGGTGTTGGCCCAGTTGTTCGGCCCACGCCGGTACTCGACGTTCCACACGGCGATGCCTTGATCTGCGATGGCCTTCGACATCTGTTGGAAGTACGACAGGTCGAGGTCTTCCTGCCACCCACCGCCGTGAATCATCACCACCACCGGGAGCGAACTGGCGGTGTTCTCGGGTAGGTACAGATCGCCGATGTTGTCCGAGTCGTATCCGTACTTCAGTCTGATGGGATCCCCGGCTGGGGCCGATACCGGTTGCAGCGCAGCCGAATACGTCTCGGCGGTACTCGGTGAGGAGTCGGTGTCGGCGGAGCTGCAGCCGACCAGCGTCACAGCGAGCAGGCCGGAGAGGAAATGACGACGATTCACGCGCGCTGCGCCGTCCACTCGAGCAGTTCGGCGAGCGGCCAGGTGTTGATCACACGCTCGGTGGGGACGCCACGCGCTTCGGCGCGGATGCAGCCATAGCCCTGCCAGTCGAGCTGCCCGGGTGCATGCGCGTCGGTGTCGATGGAGAACAGGCAGTCGCGTTCGAGGGCGATGTCGATCAGTCGCTCGGGGGGATCCTGGCGCTCGGGCCTGGCGTTGATCTCCACTGCGGTGTCGAATTGGCGGCAGCCCTCGAACACCACGGGAGCGTCGAACGTCGATTCGGGCCTGGTGCCGCGGCCGCCTTCGACGAGCCGTCCGGTGCAGTGACCGAGGACGTCGACGTGCGGGTTGGCGATGGCGGTGACCATGCGCTTGGTCATGGTCTTGGAGTCGGCGCGCAGATTGGAGTGCACGCTCGCCACCACCACGTCCAGCTCGGCGAGCAGACCTTCGTCCTGGTCGAGTGATCCGTCGTCGAGAATGTCGACTTCGATTCCGGTGAGGATGCGGAACGGTGCGAGCCGCTCGTTGAGCTCGGCGATGACGTCGAGCTGTGCTCGCAGGCGCTCGGCAGTGAGGCCGTTGGCGACCTTGAGGCGAGGGGAATGATCGGTGAGAGCGCAGTATTCGTGGCCGAGCCGCGCGGCGGTGCGCATCATCTCCTCGATGGGGCTGCCGCCGTCGGACCAGTTGGAATGGGTGTGCAGATCGCCCTTCAGTGCGCCGCGAAGTTCGTTGTCGCCGATGGGTTCTGCCGCGTCACGTTGCTCGAGGAGATAGTCCGGGACGTCCTGGGTCAGAGCCTGGCGAATGATCAGCGAGGTCTTGGCTCCGATGCCGGCCAGCGAGGACCAGCTGTCTGCCTTCTCGTGCTCGGATCGTTGTGCGGGAGTGAGGGATTCGACGACATCGGCGGCCCGACGATAGGCCTTGACTCGATGGGTGTCCGAGCGTGAGCGTTCGAGCCAATACCCGATCTCTCGAAGTGCGTCCACCGGATCCATGGGTTCCATTGTGCCTGGCGATACCGACACGTGTTCACGGGGTAAACGGACAAAACTCTCAGGGAGTTACCAGGTCGCTCACTACCCATAGGCTTGAAGCTGCAACTATCATCGGCAGTCATGACCAAGAAATGGTGGATCGTAGGAGTAGTTGTCGTCGTCGTGGCGGCGCTCGGGCTGTACTTCGGCCCCAAGATCTATGCATCGCTGCAAGGAGACGACGCACCGGCAGCATCGGTGTCCACCTCGGGCGCGCAGGCCGCCAGTACCGAGAGCATCGACGGGCGGTGGATCGTCACCGCAGGTGACGCTGCCAACGCGACCGCTGCGGGCTACACCGTCGACGAGGTGCTCAACGGATCCGATGTCACGGTCGTCGGTTCGACGACCGAGGTCGCGGGCAACGTCGTCATCGCCGACGACACCCTCACCGAGGGCCAGGTGGTCGTCATGACCAACTCGATCAGCACCGACAGTGATCGTCGTGACAGCCAGTTCCGCGGCAACATCTTCGACACCGCCACGTACCCGACGGCGACGTTCAACATCGACTCGCCGATCGACCTGTCCTCGCTGCCCAAGGACGGCACCACCGAAACCGTCACCGCCGAGGGCACATTGACGCTCAAGGATCAGACGCGTCCGGTCTCGGTGCAGATGGAGGTACTGCAGTCCGGTGACACGCTCATCGCGTCGGGCGCAATTCCGACCACGTGGGCCGATTACGGAATCGAACCGCCGTCGCTCGGCTTCGTCACCGTCGAGGGCTCGGGAACCGTCGACTTCCTGATCAATCTGAGTCAGCAGTAGCGCGTTCTCTCGCGGCCCCGGGCGTCCATCCCGGCGGTCCGACGAGATATCCGACGCGTTCCTTCCATGACCGCGATGCCGCAACATCCCGCGCGATGTTGCGGTATTCGTGTGTTTGGAGGGTCCAGATGTTGAACGTGTCGACGGGCTTGGTGAGGCCGTAGTTCGGGCGCTCGACCTCCTCGGCGTAGGTGCCGAACAAGCGGTCCCAGATGATGAGGATGCCGCCGTAGTTCTTGTCGAGATACTGCGGATCGCGACCGTGATGGACGCGATGATGCGAGGGCGTGTTGAAAACGAACTCGAACGGACGCGGCAACCGGTCGATGCGCTCGGTGTGCACCCAGAATTGGTAGACGAGGTTGATCGAGAAGCCGACGAACACCATCCACGGCGGCATGCCCAGCAGGGGAAGCGGTAGCCACATGATGACCTCGCCGCTGTTGTTCCACTTCTGTCGTAGCGCCGCCGCGAAGTTGAAGTACTCGCTCGAATGATGGGCCTGATGCGTCGCCCAGATCAGTCGGGTTCGATGCGCGATGCGGTGATAGCCGTAGAACAGCAGGTCGACGCCCAGGATCAGGATCACCCACGTGTACCAGGCGTCGGCCGGGAGATGCCACGGCGCGACGTAGACATAGATGGCTGTGTAGCCGACGAGGGCCAGCGCCTTCCACGCCGTGGTGGTCGCGATGGACACCAGGCCCATGCTCAGGCTGGAGCGCGCATCTCTGGCGGAGTAACCACCGCGTTCACCGTCTTCGAGCTTCGCGGCCGCAATCCACTCGATTGCCAGCAGCAGCGCGAACGCGGGGATGGCCAACGCCACGGGATCGCGCAGCGGTTCGGGTAGAGCGTTCCACGCCGAACCGATCCAGTCGCTCATCGAACCTCCCGCGTGACAGTGAGAGACCAAGTGTAACGCTGCCTGGCCGGCTTTCCTACGGCTCGTACCGTGGAGGACGCACTATCGACCAAGTGATCGGAGTCGGACTTGTTGCAGAAGATCGCGTCCACGGCTGGAGAGGTGGGCTCGTCAGTGTTGGGTGTCGTCGGGATTCGTGTCGGTACCGAGGAACCGCAGCACACGAGCCGGCGACTGACCGATGCGGTGGAGATCCGTCGGTACGAACCGCGTATCGCGGCGCAGACCACGGTCGACGCCGACGAGGAAGAGGCGCGCCAGGAGGGTTTCCGTCGCCTGGCCGGATACATCTTCGGTGGGAACGGGGGCAAGCAGAAGGTCGCGATGACCGCTCCCGTCAGTCAGTCGTCCGCAGGCTCGCAGAAGATTGCGATGACTGCCCCGGTGTCGAGCACCCCCGGCAGCGACGGCTGGGTCGTCCGGTTCTTCATGCCGGCCGAGTGGACGATGGACACGCTGCCCACGCCCGACGACGACCGTGTGACGTTGACGGAGGTTCCCGCGGAGACGGTGGCCGTGCTGCGTTTCAGCGGTGGCCGCGGCCGGGGCGACGTCGAACCGCAGATGGCAGCGCTGACCGAAGCGCTGCGCGCACACGGCATCGAGATGCTGGGTGAGCCGATGACCTGGTTCTACGATCCTCCGTGGACCTTGGCGCCGTTCCGACGCAACGAGGTGGTCGTGGCGGTACCGGAAGGGTCCTGACGCGTCGGGGTATTCCGGCAACTGCTCGCTAATTTCCTACCGAAATGATAGGAATTTAGCGTGCACATCACGGCCAAGGCGGACTATGCGGTTCGGACGCTCGTCGAACTCGCTGCGGTCGGTGGGCAGCAGCCCGCGAAAGCCGAGGCGCTGGCCACCGCGCAGGGCATACCGCACAAGTTCCTCGAATCGGTGCTCTCGGATCTGCGTCGTGCAGATCTGGTGTGCAGTAGAAGGGGGCCCGACGGCGGCTACTGGCTGGCGCGGGAGGCGTCGGACATTTCTGTTGCCGACGTGATGAGGGCCGTGGAGGGCCCGCTGGCGTCGGTGCGCGGTCAGCGGCCCGAGGATGCGGAGTATTCCGGTCCGGCCGAGCCGCTCACCAGAGTGTGGCTCGCGGTACGCGCCAATCTGCGTGCGGTACTCGAATCGGTGTCGCTTGCGGACATTGTCGAGGACGACTTGCCGGACTTCGTCGGGGAGCTGATCAGCGAGCCGACCGCATGGGCGCGTCGATGACGTGAGTCACATCTGCTGGTCGGTGTGGCGCGATCGTCAAAATTGCACATCACTGCAAACTTGCAGGATCGTGCAAGTTCCGTAGGTTGGTATGCGTGACCTCTCCGACGGGCCTTCGCGATCTGAAGAAGGCCGCCACCCGCGACGCCCTCGGCATGGCCGCCGTGCGTCTGGGTAAGGAACACGGCTTCGACGCGGTCACCGCCGACGCCATCGCGCACGAAGCGGGAGTCTCCACCCGCACGTTCCACAACTACTTCTCCAACAAGGAAGAAGCAGTTCTTCATCACATCGAAGTGTCTGCCCTCGAATGGTTCGAGCTCCTGCGCGCCAGGCCGTCTACCGAGCCCATCTGGGACTCGTTGCGGCACATCGCAATCAACCTCGTCGCGGACCCCGGTCGGGATCTGGACGACACCTTCGCGGCGGCGCGGCTGATCGAAGCCAACCCCGCCCTGATGGCCCGCAAGCTCGAAATGCACCAATCGCTGACCCGCAAACTCGGCGAAGCCATCGCCGAGCGAACCGGCACCGATATCGACACCGACCTCTACCCCAACCTGCTCCAGATGGCCGTCGGTGGTGCCGTCACGGCAGCACTGAACATCTGGGTCACCGACTCCGCAGGCGCATCGACACCGAGAGCCCTCATCGAGGACGCCTTCGATCAACTCCGAGCCGGGTTGCCCGAGCCCAAGGGTCGTTCCGCAGGCTCCACTCCCGAACCCAACACCCCCACGTCCGAACCCAACCGAGGAGCTTGACAGTGGCCACCTATCTCTACCGAATCGGAAGATTCGCGTACCGACGCAAGGGCATCGTCCTCGGACTGTGGCTGGCGATTCTGGTTCTCGCCGGGGTGGGCGCTGCGACGCTGTCCGGCCCGACGGTCAACTCGTTCTCCATCCCGGGCACGCCCGCGCAGGCCGCACTGGACCTGCAGTCCGAGCGCTTCGGCTCCGCAGAGGATCCGCTGACCGCAGTCAGCGCGGAATACGTGTTCCAGGCACCCGACGGGCAGACGCTGGACACCCCGCAGTACACCTCGGCCATCGATGCCAGCATTGCCGAGATCCAGAAGATCGACGCAGCCAAGCCTGCGGAAGGCGCTCCGGCACTGGCCAACCCGGTCGCGGCCAACCAGTCGATCGTCGAGCGGTACACCGAAGCGGCAACGGAGGCGGGCACTCCGGCCGACCAGGTAGCCGCCGACGCCGCTGCCACGTCACCGCTGAGCCCCAACGGCAACGTCGGCACGGTCACCGTGCCGATCAACGTCGAACTCGCCGACGTCACCGACCAGATCCGCACCGAGCTCGACGAGGCCGCGCAGCCCGCCCGTGACGCAGGCCTGACCGTCCTGCTCGGCGGTACCGTCGCGCAGGAGAACGTCTCGCCCGGCGGAACCTCGGAGCTCGTCGGTCTGGCCGTCGCCGCCGTCGTGCTGCTCATCATGTTCGGCTCCGCAGCAGCCGCGAGCCTGCCGCTCATCACCGCCATCGTCGGCATCGGTATCTCGAGTCTGGCGATCACCACGGCAACCGGCTTCGCCGACCTGTCGTCGTTCACGCCGGTTCTCGCCATCATGATCGGCCTGGCCGTCGCCATCGACTACTCGCTGTTCATCCTCGCCCGCTATCGACACGAGTTGACGCTCACCGACGACCGCGAGGAGGCCGTCGGGCGGTCCGTGGGAACCGCAGGCTCGGCCGTCGTGTTCGCCGGCGCGACCGTGCTCATCGCCCTCGTCGCACTGCGCGTCGTCGGCATCCCGTTCCTGTCCCAGATGGGTGCGGCAGCCGGATTCGCGGTGTTCATCGCGGTCCTCATCGCACTGACGTTCCTGCCCGCCATGCTCGGCCTCTACAAGGGCAAGGCCTTCGCAGGCAAGATCAAGGGCGTCAACACCACCGACCCGGAAGACCCGAACGCCAAGCCCACCAACGGACTCCGGTGGGCCCGCTTCCTGGTCAAGAAGCCCGCTCTCGGACTCATCGGCGGCATCGTTCTCCTCGGCGTCATCGCAGGCCCGACCACAGGACTGTCGTTGGCACTGCCGTCCACCGCCACCGCCGACCCGTCGACGCCCGCGCGTCAGGCTTACGACATCGTCGACGACGGCTTCGGACCGGGACGCAACGGACCGCTGCTGGTCATCGCCGACGCGTCGAACGTGGCCGAGGCCGATCGGACTGCCTCTTTCGGCAAGGTCGTCGAGGCCATCACCGGGCAGTCGGACGTCACGAACGCGCAGATCATCGCCGTCAACCCGGCCGGTGACACCGCACAGATCCTCGTCACCCCGTCGTCCTCGCCGAACAGTGAGCAGACCAAGAACCTGGTGGCGAACCTGCGTGACGCCGAACCGGGCGTGGTGGCCAGCGACGGCGTCTCCTATGGCGTCACCGGCCAGACGGCGCTCGAGCTGGACGTCTCCGAGCGACTGCAGGATGCGTTGATTCCGTACCTGGCAGTGGTCGTCGGCCTGGCATTCGTGCTGCTGATGCTGGTGTTCCGTTCCATCCTGGTGCCGCTGACCGCAACACTCGGCTTCCTGCTCAGCGTGCTGGCCACGTTCGGTGCCACGGTGTTCATCTTCCAAGAGGGTGGACTCGGCCTGATCTCCAACCCGCAGCCGATCGTCAGCTTCATGCCGATCTTCCTGATCGGTGTCGTGTTCGGCCTGGCGATGGACTACCAGGTGTTCCTCGTCTCGCGAATGCGTGAGGAGTTCGTCCACGGAGCCGCCGCCAAGGATGCCGTCGTCAACGGCTTCAAGTACGGCGCACGCGTGGTCACCTCGGCAGCGATCATCATGATCTCGGTGTTCGCCGCATTCATCGCCGAGCCGGACTCGTTCATCAAGTCCATCGGATTCGCGCTCGCCGCCGCCGTGTTCTTCGACGCGTTCGTCGTGCGCATGGTGCTGATTCCGTCCGTGATGGCGCTGCTCGGCGACAAGGCCTGGTGGCTGCCGAAGTGGCTGGACAAGGTTCTGCCGGACGTCGACATCGAAGGTGCCAAACTGAAGACTGCACCGGAGAAGTCCGCGTAGTTCTCGACTGCAGCCGGTCGGCCGAAGATTGCCCGCAACACTCGAAAAACGGAGAGACTGTTATCCATGTGTACGAGTAATCTTCGGCCATCATGCTGATCCCCCTGCTGCGCACGTATCTGGCTCCGTACAAGATGCCGATCGTCGCGCTGATTCTGCTCCAACTGGTCGCCACGCTGGCGGCACTGTTCCTGCCCAGTCTCAACGCCGACATCATCGACAAGGGCGTCACCACCGGCGACACGGGCTACATCCTCTCCGCAGGCGGAGTGATGTTGCTGGTGTCTGCAGTGCAGATCATCAGCTCGGTGTCGGCGGTGTTCATCGGTGCGCGCGCGGCCATGGGTGTCGGACGCGACCTGCGTGGGGCCATCCTGCATCGCGTCGGCACGTTCTCCGCCCGTGAGGTCGGCCAGTTCGGCGCGCCGTCGCTGATCACCCGGAACACCAACGACGTTCAGCAGGTGCAGTTGGTGATCGTCATGGGGTTCACCATCGTGGTGATGGCCCCGATCATGTGCGTCGGCGGCATCGTGATGTCGCTGCGCGAGGATCTCGGGTTGTCCTGGATCCTGATGATCGCGGTGCCGGGGCTCGCGATCTCCATGGGCCTGATCATCATCAAGATGGTGCCGGCGTTCCGCTCGATGCAGAAGCGGATCGACGCCGTCAATCGTGTTCTGCGTGAGCAGATCACCGGAATTCGCGTGGTGCGAGCGTTCGTTCGCGAGGATTTCGAGATCGACCGTTTCGGATCGGCCAACGCCGCGCTCACCGGTACCGCCCTGCGCGTCGGACGGCTCATGGCCCTGATGTTCCCGACGGTCATGCTCATCAGCAACGTCACCAGCGTCGCCGTCATCTGGTTCGGTGGCCATGCGATCGACGAGGGCACGATGCAGATCGGCTCGCTCACAGCACTTCTGAGCTACATCATGCTCATCCTCATGTCGGTGATGATGGCCTCGTTCATCGCGATGATGGTTCCCCGCGCGTCGGTGTGCGCCGATCGCATCAGCGAGGTACTCGCCACCGAATCCTCGGTCGTGTTGCCCCGCGAGCCCAAGACGTTCGCGTCGTCGCCGGGAACCGTCGAGCTCGTGAACGCCGAATTCTCTTTCCCCGGAGCCGAATATCCGGTGCTGTGCGGGGTGAACCTCACAGCCGAGGCAGGCAAGATCACCGCCATCATCGGCGGCACCGGCTCGGGAAAGTCCACTCTCGTCAACCTGATTCCGCGACTCATCGACGTCACCGGCGGTGAGGTACGCGTCGGCGGAGTCGATATCCGCGAACTGGATCTGGACCTGCTGCGTTCCGAGATCGGCCTGATCCCGCAGAAGCCGTACCTGTTCTCGGGCACCATCGCGAGCAACCTGCGCTACGGCAAATCCGATGCCACCGACGACGAACTGTGGGAGGCACTCGAGATCGCCCAGGGAGCCGACTTCGTTCGCGCCATGCCCGAGGGATTGGAGACGCCCGTCGCGCAGGGTGGTACGACGGTCTCCGGCGGTCAGCGGCAACGCCTCGCCATCGCTCGCGCGCTGGTGCGCAAACCCAGCATCTATCTGTTCGACGACTCGTTCTCCGCACTCGACCTCACCACCGACGCCAATCTGCGCGCGGCTCTGAAGGCAGTGACGCGAGATGCGTGCATGATCGTTGTCGCCCAGCGCGTTTCGACGATCATCGACGCCGATCAGATACTCGTACTCGACGACGGAAAGCCGGTAGGTGTGGGTACCCACGACCAATTGATGGCCGATTGCCCCACCTACGCGGAGATCGTCGACTCGCAGCACGCAGTGGGTGCACTGTGACCGCGCAGGTGGAGAAGGCGGAAGAGGAGGACATCGCCCCCGTCTCCAAGACTGTGAAGCCGGGAACCAAGGCCCGCAACTTCAAGGGTTCGTTCAAGCGTCTGGTGGGCCTGCTCGCTCCCGAGCGAATGCTCCTGTCGGTGATGCTGGCATTCGGTATCGCCAGCACCGTGCTGACCGTCGCAGCACCCAGCGTCCTCGGACACGCGACGGACCTCATCTTCAACGGCGTCGTCGGCCGCGAGCTCGATCCGGGTCAGACCAGAGATCAGGCCATCGACCAACTCCGGGCGGAGGGGAACGACTCCATCGCAGATCTGGTGTCCGGGACGAACCTGACCCCCGGAGCCGGAATCGACTTCGGTGCAGTGGGAACCGTGCTGTTGTGGGTGCTGGTTCTGTATGTGCTCTCTGCGGTGCTGGCCTGGGCGCAGGGATACATCCTCAACATCGCGCTGCAGCGTCGAATCCTGTTGCTGCGCGGCAGCGTCGAAGCGAAGGTGCATCGCCTGCCGCTCAAGTACTTCGACAATCATGCTCGCGGCGAGACACTGAGCCGCGTCACCAACGACATCGACAACGTCTCCACGAGCCTGCAGCAGACGCTCAGCCAGTTGATCACCGGCATTCTCACCGTGCTGGGCATCCTCGGCGTCATGATCTGGATCTCGCCGTTGCTGGCTCTCGTTGCGGTGCTGACCATTCCGGCGTCGTTCGCGGTGACCGCCGTCATCGCCAAGCGTTCACAGCCGCACTTCGTTGCGCAGTGGAAGCACACCGGCAAGCTCAACGCGCAGATCGAAGAGACGTACACGGGCCACGAGATCGTCAAGGCCTTCGGCCGTCAGGCAGAGGTGGAACGCGAATTCGGCGAGCGCAACGAGAAGCTGTTCCAGTCGAGCTTCCGGGCGCAGTTCATCTCGGGCATGATCATGCCCGTCATCATGTTCCTCGGGAACATCAACTACGTGGTCATCGCCGTGGTCGGCGGGCTGCGGGTCGCGTCGGGCACACTCACGCTGGGTGAAGTGCAGGCGTTCATCCAGTACTCGCGTCAGTTCACGCAGCCGCTCACCCAGGTGGGTTCGATGGTGAACCTGGTGCAGTCGGGTGTCGCGTCGGCCGAGCGCATCTTCGAGGTCCTCGACGCCGAGGAAGAGGACGCCGACCCGGCCGATGCGGTGCGGCCCACCGAGCGCCGAGGACGCGTCGAATTCGAGGACGTCTCGTTCGGCTACTCTCCCGACCGCCCGCTGATCGAGAACCTCTCGTTGGTTGCCGATCCCGGGCATCTGGTCGCGATCGTCGGACCCACCGGCGCGGGCAAGACCACCCTGGTGAACCTCATCATGCGGTTCTACGAGATCGATTCCGGCCGAATCACCCTCGACGGCGTCGACACCAGGAAGATGACCCGCGAGGAACTACGCGCTCGCACCGGAATGGTGCTGCAGGACACCTGGCTGTTCGGCGGAACCATTCGCGACAACATCGCCTACGGCGACCCGAGTGCCAGCGAGGAAGAAATCCTCGAGGCCGCGCGCGTCAGTTACGTCGACCGCTTCGTGCACTCGTTGCCCGACGGCTACGACACGATCATCGACGAGGAGGGCAACAACGTCAGCGCCGGTGAGAAGCAGCTCATCACCATCGCCCGTGCCTTCCTGGCCAAGCCGCTGATCCTCATCCTCGACGAGGCCACGAGCTCGGTCGACACCCGAACCGAGCTACTGGTGCAGAAGGCCACCGCGAAGCTGCGCACCGATCGCACCAGCTTCGTTATCGCGCACAGGCTTTCGACCATCCGCGACGCGGACACCATCGTGGTGATGGAGAACGGCAGCATCGTCGAGCAGGGCAATCACGAGGAACTGCTCGCGGCCAGGGGTGCGTACTTCCGCTTGAATGCGGCTGGAGCGGCTCCGCCGCAGGTGCACGGCTGAGTCACCGGTCGTTCCGCAGGCTCCACTCCTGCCTCGTAGTGGGCTACGAATTTCCACTCACAAGCAGCGAAGCCGCATACTGACGCGGTGAGTTCCTCCAGTTTCGGCTTCGATATCGGCACCCGGCTCGACGGTGAGCTGGGCCGCACCGGCACCATCCACACCCCACACGGTGACATCGCCACCCCCGCGTTCATCGCGGTGGGAACCAAGGCGACCGTCAAAGCGGTGCTGCCCGAGGCGATGAAGGAGCTCGGCGCGCAGGCTGTGCTCGCCAACGCGTACCACCTGTATCTGCAGCCGGGCTCGGACATCGTCGACGAGGCAGGTGGGCTGGGCAAGTTCATGAACTGGGACGGGCCGACGTTCACCGACAGCGGCGGATTCCAGGTGATGTCGCTCGGTGTGGGGTTCAAGAAGGTCATCTCGATGGACGCCACGCGCGTGCAGTCCGACGACGTCATCGCCGAGGGCAAGGAACGGCTGGCTCACGTCGACGACGACGGGGTGACGTTCAAGTCCCATCTCGACGGCTCCAAGCATCGGTTCACTCCCGAGGTGTCGATGCAGATTCAGCATCGCCTCGGAGCAGACATCATGTTCGCATTCGACGAGCTGACCACGCTGATGAATACCCGCGGCTACCAGGAGAAGTCGGTCGATCGGACGCAGGCGTGGGCGAAGCGGTGCGTCCTCGAGCACGAACGACTCACGATCGAACGCGCCGACAAGCCGTATCAAGCGCTGTTCGGGGTGGTACAGGGCGCGCAGTACGAGGATCTCCGACGCAAGGCCGCACACGATCTCGAGACCATCACCGGAGAGACGGGTCGAGGGTTCGACGGCTACGGCATCGGCGGCGCACTCGAGAAGCAGAACCTGGGCACCATCACCCGGTGGGTGAACGAGGAACTGCCCGAACACAAGCCGCGGCACATGCTCGGCATCAGCGAACCGGACGACTTCTTCACCGCCATCGAGAACGGTGCCGACACGTTCGACTGCGTCAATCCCTCACGCGTGGCACGCAATGCGGCGATCTACGTGCCGACTGGACGCTTCAACATCAACACCGCCAAGCATCGACGCGACTTCACCCCGATCGACGAGAACTGCGACTGCTACACCTGCGCGCACTACACCCGCGCGTACATCCATCACCTGTTCAAGGCCAAGGAAATGCTCGCCTCGACATTGTGCACCATCCACAACGAGCGCTTCACCGTCAAACTCGTCGACGACATTCGCGCCGCCATCGATCAGGGACGCTTCGCGGAATTCAAGACGGAGTTCCTGGGTCGTTTCTATGCGTCGAAGACTGCGTGAGCTGTTCTTCGAGCTCCGAAATGCGCTGTAGCAGTTCCTGTTCGCGCTCGGCGGCCTTGCGCTGGTAGACCTCGGACAGCTCCGCGAGGTAGGCCGCGTCGTAGCGGGGGATGATGCTGCGAGTGCAGTTCCAGTCGAATGCCTCGACGTCGATGACGACGCTGCGTTCGCACGTGGCCGCGACGGTCATGTCGCCAATCTTCCTCAGTCGGTCCAGCAGTTCGGGGTCGTCGGCCTTCTCGACGGTGCGTGCCCGCCCGTAGAGCTTGAGTCTTTGGCGCAGAGGGTAATTCACCAGAAGCAGCGCGACGCGATCGTTCTGATCAAGATTGGCTGCCGTCACGTACTGGTGGTTTCCGGCGAAGTCGGCGAAGCCCACCGTGCGATCGTCGAGAACCTGCAGGAAGCCTTTCGGTCCACTTCGATACTGGATGTAGGGCCAACCGGTCTCGGCGACAGTGGCGATCTGGAACTGGTCCAGCGCGCGAATCATGGCCTTCTCGCGAGTGTCGAGAGGCGTCGGACCGTCGTCGGGTCGTTCGGTCTGTGAGCCGTAGGCGGTGTAACTGCCGTCGACCTTCTGCCGCGCAATCGCAGCAGGACCGAACATCAAATGGTGATAGTGGTTGCTCTGCGGCACGGGTGTCACCATAGGTCAATCCGCGCGTTTCCCGGCCCCACGGCGGTGGATCACGTTCGCGACGGCGCCTCACCGAACCGGCGAGGTAGCCTGTTACTACCGGTTGTGTAGTAATAGAATCGCCCTGGGGGGACCAGTATGTTCGACGACGCCTTACCTGTGAGTTCGTCCCAGGCCGACATCTGGATTGCCCAACAGTTCATGCCCGACGTGCCCTTCACCATTGCCTACTACGTCGACATCGTCGGTGCCGTCGACGTCTACGCGTTGGCCCGCTGTGGCGGCAGGGCACATCGAGAGTTCTCGTCGTCGACGATGCGCATCATCGAGGTCGACGGCAGTCCGATGCAGCGGTTCGAGCCTCGGGAGACCGAGCGGGTCGAGATCCTCGATTTCCGCGGACACGACCGTCCGGCCGATGCCGCCAGGAGGTGGATGGACGACGATTGCCGCACGCCCTTCTCGATGGACGGACAGCTGGTGCGCTTGCGCGTCCTCCGCGTCGGGGACGATCGCGTTTTCTGGTACACCCGAGCCCACCACATCGCGCTCGACGGCTATGCCTCGATGAAGGTGCTCGAACGGGCGGCGGCTCTGTATGCGGCCGAGTCTTGTGGCGTCGAGCCCGAGCCGATGACGCCCACTTCACCGGCTGCCCTCCTTGCCGAGGACGAGCGCTACCGCGCATCCGCCCGCGCGCGACGCGATCGCGAACATTGGGAATCCGCGGATCTGGGCCATGCCGCGCCCTGGGGCCGAAGTGCTCAGCCTGCGTCGGTGCCGATCGTCGTTGGGGAGGATCGATCGATCTCCCTCGCCGGTCCCGGTCATGCGACCTCGACAGTGGTGATCGCAGCGTTCGCCGCGTACCTGGCGCGCATGAACGACACCGACGACGTGGATCTGTCGTTGCCGGTCTCTGCGCGGCCCACAGCACTGCTGCGCCGGGCCGGATCGTCGTTGTCGCATGTGGTGCCGTTGCGGTTGCCGGGCGTCGGATCGGCGACGGTGAACAGCGTGGTCAAGTCGGCCGAGGTGGCGATCGGGGCCGTGCTGCGGCATCAGCGCAGCAGACCGCAGGCGGCCGAGAGTGGACATGCCCTGCGCGATGGGCGTTTCGGGCCGACAATCAACGTGATGATGTTCGCGAACACCGTGGCCATCGGCGACTTCGACGGTGAGATCGACATTCTGACCACGGGCCCGGTGTCGGACCTCGCCGTCAACATCTACCCCGGTCGAGGTGGAGAGCGGCCGCGCATCGACTTCGAGGCCAACCCCGCCGCGTACACGCCGAGCGACCTCGCTCGCCACCACCGACGGTTCCTGCACTTTCTCGACCGTTTTGCCGAGTCCGGCTGCGGGGACACCGCGGTAGCAGACCTCGACCTGTTCTTGCCGCAGGAACCGCGTACGAACCCCGCGTCGGTGGGCGTGGCCGTGACGGAGCAGGGATCACTGAACGATGTGTTCTCGACGGCAATCACGCAGCACGGCAATCGAATTGCAATCCAGGACGCCGAAGTCTCCATCACCTACGGAGAATTGGGCTCGAGAGTCGCAGCACTCGCATCCATCTTGATCGCCCGAGGAATCGGTGCAGAGGACCGGGTCGCCGTTCGCGTCGGCCGATCCGTCGAGGGGGTCGTCGCGTTCTGGGCGATAGCACGAGTGGGCGCGGTGTACGTTCCGGTCGACCCGAATCACCCCCGCGAGCGGGCGCAGTTCGTACTGCGCGACAGCGGGGCGGTGTTGGGCCTGTGCACGGGCGGCGGCGAGTTCGGTGAGGTCGAAGGGTTGGACCTCGATACCGTTATCGCAGAGGGAGACTCGGGCAACGTTGCCGCGACGACAGCACCGCACCAGGCGGCGTACGTCATCTACACCTCCGGTTCCACCGGCACACCCAAGGGTGTCGTCGTGACCCACGATGGCATCGCCGCTCTGGTGCAACAGATTCGGAGCAGCTACGACCTGAACGTCGAGTCCCGAGTCTGTTACCTCGCCTCACCCGGATTCGACACGGCCATCGTCGAAGTGTTGGCCGCAGCGACAGCAGGTGCGGCAGTGGTCATCGCGCCGCCGGACAGCTACGGCGGCGCAGAACTGTCGGAACTGATTGCTCAGCAGACGATTACACATCTGCTGATCACACCCTCGGCTCTGGCCACGTTGGATCCCGCAGCGCTGGCGGGCGTCGGGACGATCATCATCGGCGGCGAAGCGGCCCCTCAGGATACGGTCGACCGCTGGTCGATGGGTCGACGACTGCTCAACGCCTACGGCCCCACCGAGACGACCTGCAGTGTCACGATGACCGCGCCACTGCACCCGGGCAGCGCGTTCGGAATCGGGCGAGCCATGGTCGGGGCAGTGATTCACCTCCTCGATCACACGCTGCGGCCTGTTCCGTCGGGTGCGGTCGGCGAGATCTACATCGAGACGCCCGGCGTTGCGCGCGGATATCTCGGCCGCACCCAGGACACAGCGGGGCGCTTCGTCGCGAACCCGTTCGGCAGCGTCGGGAGTCGGATGTTCCGCAGCGGAGACCGGGCGCGTCTGCGCGGCGACGCCACGCTGGAGTTCCTCGGCCGCACCGACGATCAGATCAAGATCCGGGGAAATCGCGTCGAACTGGGTGAGATCGACGCAGCGTTGCGGGCGCTCCCGGAGGTTGCCGCGGCGTCATCGGCATTGCGTCGCAGCCACACTGGCGACATGCGTATCGACGGCTACGTCGTGGCCGCGCACACCGAACACGTGCTCGACACCGAGCGCATGCGCAGGGATCTCACCGGGCAATTGCCTGCCCACATGGTGCCGGCGACCATCTCGATTCTCGACGAGATTCCGCTGACGATCAATCGGAAGGTCGATCGCGGCACACTTCCTGCGCCGGACCGCACCACGTCGACGACCGGTGCTCCAACCGAGCCGTCCGGTGCCACCGAGGAGATGGTGGCGGCAGCGTTCGTACGCGTCCTCGGCAGGGACGGTATCGATTGCGCTGCGTCGTTCTTCGATCTCGGAGGTGACTCGCTGGCGGCGACCAGAGTCGTGTCGGCGGTGCGGGCCGGGGCATCGGTGGACATCGGCGTGCGAGACCTCGTCGAGGCCCCGTCCGTGCAGGCCTTGGCGGCGCGGATCGATACACGTCGATGTGATGGGCTGCAGCAGAATTCGCGGCCCGAACGAGGTATGTCGCAGGGTGTGGCGGCGATCCCGCTGGCTCCGCAGCAACGTCACATCGATCGGAGTGCTCGGCTACCGCTGTACAACCTGCCGTTCACGGTCACGATGTCCGGGGAGTTCCACGCAGCGGCAGCCTCGCAGGCCTTGACCGATCTGATCGATCGGCACAGCACGCTGCGTACGCGCTATCCGGATGTCGATGGGGCTCCGGCTCAGGTCGTCGAGCCGGATTCTGCTGCGGTGGCACCGAATCTCGACGTTGTCGACTTCGATGACGCCGCAGTGACGTACACCCTCGAGAGAGCCTTCGATGTGCGGACCGAGTTCCCCATCCGGGCTCGCCTGTTCGCGGTAGCGCCCGATCGCCATGTGCTCGCGTGCGCTGTTCACCACAGTGCAGCGGACGGTTGGTCGCTGGGGCTGTTGGCGTCGGACTTCGTAGTGGCGTATCACGCCAGGATCGCCGGTACCGCACCGTCGTGGCCCGAACTACCCCTGCAGTACGCCGATTACAGCGTCTGGGCCGCTGACCGCGACGTGTCGGCCGACATCGAGTTCTGGCGCGCGGAACTGGCGGGTGTCCCCAGCCGCGCCGAGTTGCCTTTGGACCGCCCGCGGGCACGGAAGTGGGACTTCTCCGGCGCACGTACGTCGGTTCGTTTCGATGCACACGCGACGGAGAGGATGTCCGATTTGGCGCAGCGTTGTGGGACAGGACGATTCACCGTGCTTCGTGCGGCGCTGTTGATTCTGCTCGTAGAGGCCACGGAATGCACCGACCTCGTTATCGGAACCCCGGTTGCCGGACGCGCCGATCCGAGGCTCGAGCAGGTGGTCGGTACCTTCACCAACACCGTCGCGATCCGGACGGACATCGCAGCCGCAACGACCGTCGACGACGTCGTGCAGGCCTCTCGGTTCAGCGAATTACGGGCCTTCGACCATGCGTCGGTGCCGTTCGAGGACGTCGTCGCCGATCTCGCTGCCGAGTCGGCAGAGGCGCGGCACCCGATCTTTCAGGTCGCACTGTCGTGGGACGTCTTCAGCGCCGCGACCGTGGACGTCGGGAATGTTCGCTTCGAGATCACGCCGCGGCCGATCGACATCGCCAAGTGCGACCTTCATTTTCACGTCACCGAACGTCGGGACAGCGAAGGTAAGCCGATCGAGACTGCGGTCGATATCGTCTATCCCACAGCATTGTTCGACGCGAATGCCGTTGTCGCACTGGGGGAGCGTCTCGAGCAGATCGTGCATGAGATGGTCGCACAACCCGACTCGACGTGGCGATCCCTGGCAGCACTCGAACCGTCGGCGCAACTACTACATGGTGTGTAGCATGTGCGGTGCGTGAGGTGCACGCGACTTCGAAGCCAGCGGGAGAACGCATGTCCACCTTCAACGGCCTACCGGCCCACATTCTGCTCGTTCACTTCATCGTGGTGCTGGCACCGTTGACCGCGCTGCTCGCCATCGCGGCGAGTATCTGGTCCGGGGTGCGCAGCAGGCTCGTGTGGCTCATTGCAGCCCTGGCGGTGTTCACGTTGGTGTTGACGCCGTTGACGACCGAGGCAGGCGAGTGGCTCGAGAAGCGCGTCCCCGAGACCGCTGCGGTCGAACAGCACGCCGAAATCGGCGACTGGATGATTTTCTTTTCCGTCGGTCTTGTCGTCGTCGCCGCGGCGCTCGTGTTCCTGCATCTGCGTGAGCGTCGGGGCAGCGCGCCCGTGCGGTGGCAGTCGATCGCGGTGGTGGTCTTGGCAGTGGTGATCGGAGCGACCACAATCGTCCAGGTGTACAGAATCGGAGAGTCCGGCGCGCGCGCCGCGTGGGACGACGTATCGGTGACGGCCGGCGATGAGTGAGCCCGAGCCGAGCCTGCACGAGCACGAACCGCACGGAGATCTGTCCGGTCGGCTGAACTGGTTGCGGGCCGGGGTGCTCGGTGCGAACGACGGCATCGTGTCCACCGCCGGTCTGGTCGTCGGTGTTGCTGCCGCCACCACCGACCGTGGGTCGCTTCTGACCGCAGGCGTTGCGGGGCTTGTCGCGGGAGCGGTATCCATGGCACTCGGTGAGTACGTCTCGGTGAGCACACAACGTGACGCCGAGCGTTCGCTGTTGATCAAGGAACGTCGAGAACTCGACGAGCAGCCCGAGCAGGAATTGGCCGAGCTCGCGGCACTCTACGAAGCCAAGGGGCTGTCGGCCGACACCGCGCAGACCGTTGCTCGCGAACTCACCGAACACGATCCGTTTGCCGCACACGTGGACATCGAGTTGGGGATCGACCCCGATGCGCTGACCAATCCGTGGCAAGCAGCCGCGTCGTCGGCGGTGTCGTTCATCAGTGGTGCGCTCTTGCCGTTGCTCTCGATCCTGCTTCTGCCTGCGTCGCAACGTATTCCGGTCACCTTTGTCGTCGTGTTGCTCGCTCTGGCGTTGACCGGAACCATCAGCGCGCGCCTCGGTGGAGCGCCGAGTCGCCCGGCGGTGACTCGAATCGTGATCGGTGGCGCGATCGCGATGGCGGTCACCTACGCGATCGGCCAACTGGCGGGCGTCGCGGGCATCTGACCGAGATCAGCGAAAGATCGAGGTGGCGACTTCTCCGGTTTCGGGGGCCACCACATCTTGGACGACATCGAACAACGCCACCGAGATCACGGTGAACGCGAGGACGAGGACCAGTCCGGCCGCAAGGATTCCGCGATCCTGACGGTGCCGTGGTGGTTCGCTGAGGGCCTGCACGCGGCGAACGACGTCGCCGCCGGTACTGGCGAGAGTGCGGGTTCCATGGTCGAGGTGTTTGCGCAGCAAGGCGGTTCTGGCGATGGCGGACAACGTATCTCGACGGCCGAGTGTCGCTGCGCTCTCGTCGGCCTGGCGCTCCGCGGCGTGCCGGACCTTCGAGGGCACCGGCCGAAGAATCGGATCCAGCCGAGCCGCGATTTCACACATCTGAATCCACACGCTGTGGCGATGCCGTAGGTGCGCGCGCTCGTGTTCGACGACGGCGCGTAATTCGTTGTCCGACAGAGCCTCCGCGAGGCCGGTGGTGATCACGACGGCACCTCCGCCGGAGGGGACGGCGAAAGCGTCGGGAACGTCGGAGTCGACCACCACGATGCCGCCGGTTGCTCGCGCCTCGTCGCCGAATTCGGATGCGATGGACGTACTCACCACAACGCGTCGAACATGGCGGGCGACCTCGACCGAGCGCCAGAACATCAACGCGCAGATGACGATCCCCAGCGATACCCACACAACCTGAGCCGACGACAGAAAGACCGCGGCAACCGCGGCCAGGGATGCGGCCACCGCAAACGCGGTGACCATCGAGAGGATGGGCAACAGGACGACGGCAGTCGACGGGTTGAGTCGACGGTCGAGTTGTTCGGCTCCGAATCCCAGCAGCAGCGACAGCACCCACGGCAGCACTGCGACGACCAGGAGCAGGGTCATGGGTGTTGCTCGGCTGCGTCCGACTTGGCCAGCAGCTCTCGCAGCGTTGCCTCGTCCTCGGGGTCGAGTGCGGCCACGAAGCTGGCCAGCACATCGGCGCGTTCGGCTCGGGCGCCGAGTTCGGTCCGCATCCGCATCGCGGCCCGAAGTGCGGGGATCTCGTCGACCGGGGCGTTGAGGGTGTAGACGAAGGATCGCCCGCGCCGTTCGCGATCGACCAGGCCTTTGCCGTGCAGGCGCACCAGAGCGGTCATGACCGTCGTGTGTGCGAGATCCGAGCCGAGATGCTCGCGGGCCTGGGCCACCGAGAGTTCCGTGTGCTCGCCGAGCAACTCGAGGATCGACTCCTCCAACTGTCCGGACGCTCTACGCACTGCGATTCCTCACTCGGGTCGGTTACTTCGAGGATAGGCGACGGGTGGCTTTCACGATACCGATGTATGTCGTATTACTGGCGGACGGCACAATGCTGTAATACGCTGTCGGTATCAGCCCATCACCTCGAGGACCAGCCATGAGCGTCGAAGCGAATACTCGCGCGATAGAGAAGACCGTCGTCACCGACTTCAGTGACCGGATGAGCTACGGCGCATACCTGGACCTCGACACGTTGCTCAGCGCCCAGAAGCCGGTGAGCACCCCCGAGCATCACGACGAGCTGCTGTTCATCATTCAGCACCAGACCACCGAACTGTGGCTCAAGCTGGTACTGCACGAGACCCTGGCCGCGCGCGCAGCTCTCGATGCCGACGACATCGGTACCGCGCTGAAATGTGTTGCCCGGGTCAAGCACATTCAGAAGACGCTGACCGAGCAGTGGTCCGTCCTGGCCACGCTCACCCCGACGGAGTACTCACAGTTCCGTGGGTTTCTCGGCAACTCCTCGGGTTTCCAGTCGCATCAGTACCGGGCCGTGGAGTTCGTGCTCGGCAACAAGAATGCGGGCATGTTGACGGTCTTCGAGTCCGATCCGGCTGCGCACCAGTTACTTTCGACGTTGCTGCACGAGCCGAGCCTGTACGACGCCTTCTGGCAGTCGCTGGCGCGTCAGGGGTACGACGTACCGGCATCGGCGCTCGATCGCGATGTCACCGCGGCATACACGTTCAACGAGGATCTGATGCCGCTGATCAAGTTCGTCTACGAGAATCACACCGAACATTGGGCGGTGTACGAAGCCTTCGAGGAGTTCGTCGATCTCGAGGAGAACTTCCAGCTGTGGCGCTTCCGGCACATGCGGACGGTGCTCCGTACCATCGGAATGAAGAGCGGGACCGGAGGCTCGAGTGGTGTCGGATTTCTGCAGAAGGCACTCGAACTCACCTTCTTTCCCGAATTGCTCGCTGTGAGAACGGAAATCGGCCGATGATGGAACGTGCACTCGAACTCGACAACAAGGACCCGCTCCATAGCTATCGCGACAAATTCCTCGGCAGTGACGACCCGTCGATCACCGCGTATCTGGACGGCAACTCGCTGGGTCGGCCCACCAAGGCAAGCGTCGAACGGGTCAACACCTTCATGACGCAGGCCTGGGGTGGACGTTTGATCCGCGGTTGGGACGAGCAGTGGTTCGATCTCCCCGTCACCATCGGCGACGCCCTGGCCGACGCCACCCTCGGGGCAGCGTCCGGTCAGACCACCATCGGCGATTCGACGACGGTACTGCTGTACAAACTGGCACGGGCGGCGATCGCCATGCGGCCGGGTCGCACCGAGATCGTCATCGACCGCGACAACTTCCCGACCGACCGATACTTGCTCGAAGGCATTGCAGCAGAGCTGAATATGACCCTGCGATGGATCGAGACGGACCGCCGCGGTGGTATCGAGGCCGAACAACTCGCCGAGGTGGTGGGGGAGAACACTGCCTTGGTGGTGATCACCCACGTCGCCTACCGGTCGGGCTTCCTCGTCGACGTGGCCGAGACGACGCGCATCACGCACGCAGCCGGAGCGCTGATGCTGCTGGATGTGTGCCACTCCGTCGGGTCGGTACCGCTCGAACTCGATTCCTGGGGAGTGGATCTGGCCGTCGGATGCACGTACAAGTACCTCAACGGAGGACCCGGATCACCGGCCTTCGCGTACGTGCGCAGTGATCTGCAGGGCGATTTCGTCCAACCTATCTGGGGCTGGATGGGTCGCGCCGATCCATTCGAGATGGCGCAGGGTTACGTTCCGGCGCAGGGCATTCGACGCGTCATCAGCGGCACGCCGTCGGTGTTCGGGATGATCGCGATGCAGGACACCATCGAGATGATCGCCGAGGTGGGAATGGACGCGATACGCGCGAAGTCCGTTGCGTTGACCGAATACGCGCTCGAGCTCGTTCGCGAGATGCTGGTTCCGCTCGGGGTGGAGATCGCCTCACCCGAGGACTCGAATCGACGCGGCGGTCATATCACCATCGACCATCCCGAGTTCAAGGCGATCACCGCTCGCCTGTGGGATAAGGGCGTCATCCCGGATTACCGCGCGCCGCAGGGTATTCGCCTGGGATTGAGCCCACTGAGTACCTCGTACCGAGAGGTGTATCTGGGAATCGTGGCGATCCGTGACGAACTCCGCGCCTAGCACTGCCGGGGCCATCCTCGACGACTTCGACTCTCGCCCGGGAAGCGCCACCTCCTTGGTGCGTACCGTGCTCGGGGCTTACGTTCGCCCTCTGGGAGGGTGGTTCGCCATCGCCGATTTCGTCGTCTGGATGGACGCACTCGGGGTGCCACCGGAGAGCACGCGCATCGCGGTGGCCAGGTTGAAGAAGAAGGGCGTCGTCGAATCGAGTAATCGAGACGGCCGCACCGGCTATCGCATCACCGAGCAGGCCGACGCGATGTTCGCGCGCGGCGACGGTCGGATCTTCGGGTTCCGGCGGATGTCCGATGGCGATCCGTTTCGGCTCATCTCGTTCACCATCCCCGAGACCCAACGCGCCGCGCGCCACCAACTGAGGCGTCGACTCACCGGAATAGGATGCGGCACAGTCTCACCCGGTCTGTGGATCGCACCCGAATATCTCGCGGACGAGGCCGGTGCCATCGTCGACGCGTTGGAGCTCTCGCCCTACGTGACGACGTTCGTCGCGTCCGAGGTCGCGCCGCCGACCACGCTGCGTGAGAGCGCCGCGCAGTGGTGGGATCTGGCCGGCATCGCCGACCGGCATCGGGCATTCTTGGCCACCTACGACTCCGAAGTTCCGGCCGGGGATCCCCGCGACGCGTTCGTCACGTTCGTGCCGTTGCTCGACGAATGGCGCGTCATTCCCTACGTCGACCCGGGCCTTCCGCCGTCCATGACGCCGAAGGACTGGCCGGGAACCCGGGCCGTCGCGACCTTCGAGGCAGCGCGAGAGCGCTACCTCGAGGTCAGTCGAGAATGGGTCGCGACCTAACTGCTCTGATACGACGGTTCGCGCTTCTTGATGTACGAGATGACGCGGTACGTGATCGGCATGACGATGACCTCGGCCAGTGTCTTCCACAGGAATCCGACGATGACGTAGTTGATGAAGTCGGTCCAGGTGGTGATGCCGATGACTCCGGCGGCGATGGAGCAGAAGATCAGGGTGTCGAAGAATTCGCCGACGATGGTCGAGCCGATCAGTCGCGCCCACAGGTGCTTTTCCTTGGTGCGTTCCTTGATCTTGACCAGGACGACGGAGTTGAGCAGCTGCCCGACGGTATAGCCGGCGAGACCGGCGAGGACGAGTCGGGGGACGACACCGACGACGGTTTCGAGGGCCTCTTGGTTCTCGTAGAACGAGGCGGCGGGAAGTTCGATGGCGATCCAGAAGCACACCGAGGTGAGCAGCAACGATCCGAAGCCGAGGTAGATCGCGCGGCGTGCGGCCTTGAAGCCGTAGACCTCGCTGAGGACGTCGCCGAGGATGTAGGCGAGGGGGAACAGGAAGAATGCCCCGTCGGTATTGATCGGCAGGATTTGGAAGGGTCCGAGCATGACGTCGGACGAGGCGAAGAAGGCGACACCTTTGCTGGCGGCCACGTTCGAGATCAGCAGCGTCGCGACGAAAAGCGCGACGATGGTGGGGTAGTAGCCCCGGCTGATGTGAGCGAACGTGGCCTGCCCAGACTCGGTGCCGCCGTTGGCGGCGGTGTGTTCGGTAGTGGTCACTGCTCGATCCAAGCACCGAGACGACGATGGGCGCGAATCCCGGGTGAGGGATACGCGCCCATCGGGGCAGATCTCAGGTCAGGCGACGCGTCCGCGCACCGTGACGCGGTAGGCGTAGGTTCCGGCGATGATCGTGATCGGGATGGAGACCAGCAGACCGATGCCGATGAGGACGGCACCGACGATGTTGATGCCGACCAGGGCGAGGGCCAGCACAAAGAGGGTCCCACCGTTGGACGCGATCGCCTGGGCGCTGGCCTTGATGGCGGGAATCGGCTCGTCACCGCGGTCGATGACGAACTGGAAGGTCCACCACGTGAAGAACGTGATGACGATGCCGGGGATGACCAGCAGGACGAAGCCGATGCTGGTGGCTATGCCGACGAGGATGCCGGCGATGATGACGGCGGCAACATTGCCGAACTGGAAGAAGGACCCGAACCCGGGCTTGATCCCGTCCACCTCGTGCAGAGCTCCGCGGACGAGTGCCGCCTGAATGAGGAGCGCGACGACTCCGACGACGACACTGAAGATCAAGCTGAGGACGACGTTGTCGGAGCTCAACACGAAGTTCAGGACGCCCTGGATGATCGCGGCGACGAGGACGATGCCGACCCAGACGAGGGCGTTCTCCTTGAACTTGTCGAAGCCATATCCGATTGCCGTTCCCACGGACAGCTGCGTCGGCATCGGCGACTCACCGAAGGCCGGAGGCGGCGGGTAGTTGCCCTGCGGGGGCGGTGGGTAGCCACCGGGTGGTGGGTAGCCGCCTTGCTGGGGGTAATCGCCGGGAGGAGGCGGGTAGTTCCCGGGTGGCGGGTAGCTGCCCTGCGGAGGTGGTGGGTAGTTGCCCTGGGGAGGTGGCGGGTAACCGCCCTGCGGGGGCGGGGGATAGCCGCCGGGGTTCTGTGGATCCTTGTCGGGGTCGTAACCGCCTGAGGTCATCGTGTCCTTCTCCCTCGGGAAGAGTTGTCGCGGTCACTGTACGTCCGATTCGTGCGCAGTTGGGTCCTGTCGCGTTGCAACGTGATCTCGATCGGTCGGTAGGTCAGGTATTCGAGGGGGCGAACACCCACGGCTCGCGCGGTACCCGCGTCGGCTTCCACTGTGCGAGCAGTTCCTCGGCGTTCTTCGCATGCGGCATGCCGAGGGAAGCGGTGATGAGCGACCACGCGTCGGGCCGCTCACGCAGTGTCACCGCGCCGTCCCGCTTGGCCAGGCGCTTGCCCTCGACATTGAGTGCGAGGGGCACATGGACGTAGGTGGCGGGGGTGAGGCCGAGAAGTTGCGCCAGATACCCCTGCCGCGGGGCAGAGGTGAGCAGGTCGTCGCCGCGCACGATCTGGTCGACGCCCTGCGCGCCATCGTCGACGACGACGGCGAGGTTGTAGGCGGGGACGCCGTCGGATCGGCGAAGGACGAAGTCGTCCACCTGGCCTCGGAACAGACCGTGCAGCTGGTCGACGACGGTGAATTCGGTTGTCTGCGAACGCAATCGGATGGCGGGTGGGCGGTCCTTGGCTGCTTTCTGATCAGCGGTCAGGTTTCTGCAGGTTCCTGGGTATGCGCCGTCGGGTGCGTGCGGGGCCGACGCGGCCTGCAGGATTTCCCGACGCGTGCAGAAACATTCGTACGTCAGCCCGGCGGCGGTGAGCGTGCGAATCGTGGCGTCGTAGATTTCCCGACGCTCGGATTGCCGCATGATGGGCCCGTCCCAGTCGAGTCCGATGGCGGCGAGGTCGTCGAGTTGACGTTGTTCGGAGCCGGGCTTCACACGATCGAGGTCCTCGACGCGCATCACGAAACGTCGTTCAGTGGAGCGGGCGAAGAGCCATGCCAGCAATGCGGTTCGTAGATTGCCGAGATGCAAGTCGCCGGAGGGACTGGGAGCGAAACGTCCGACGGGCATGGTGACAACTCTAGGTCGTGTGCCTGGCTCTCTGCACCGACGCAGACCCGAACATCGATGGTCAGCGTCGGCAATCGAGAAGGATTTTCCCGATGTGTTCGTGGCTGTCGAAATAGCGGTGTGCGGCAGCGACCTGGGAGAGGGGGAAGACGCGGTCGATGGTGGGACGGATCGATCCTGAAGCGAGCAAAGGCCATACCAGGCGTTGTGTTTCGGACATGATGGCTGTCTTCTGTGCCGAGGAACGGTCTCGCAGCAGCGTTCCGATGATGGTGGCTTTCTTTTTCATCAGCATCGCGAAGTCGAGGTCGCCTGTGCTGCCGCCTTGCATCCCAACGGTGACGATGCGTCCGAATGGGTTCAAGGCGTGGAGGTTACGGCCGAGGTATGGCCCGGCGACCGTGTCGAGGACGATATCGGCACCGCCGGCGGCGCTCATTTTCTCGGCGAAGTCGTCGGTGGTGTAGTTGATGAGGATGTCGGCTCCGAGCTCTCTCGCATGGGCAAGCTTCACGTCCGTGGAGGCGGTCACGGCGACGCGCCCTCCGAGGGCTTTGACGAGCTGGATTCCGAAGGACCCGATCCCGCCGCTGGCACCGTGGATGAGCACCGTCTCGCCGGATTCGAACCTGCCGGTCATACAGATGTTCGAGACGAGGGTTGCCGCGACTTCGGGGACGCCTGCCGCCTCGAGCACTGTCATGCTCTGTGGTGCGGCCAGGACATGCCCTTCGTCGACGGCGACCTTCTCGGCGTATCCCCCGGACGCCAACAGCGCGACGACAGGCTCACCGACATTGAACCGGGTACTGGCGGAGCCGAGCGCACCGACCGTCCCGGAGACCTCGAGGCCGAAGATGTCGGAGGCACTGGCCGGCAGGTTGTACCGCCCGCGACGCTGGAGGGCGTCAGCTCGGTTGAGTCCGGCTCCGGCGAACTTGGGGGGATTTACCAACTCTATACCCCGATCCCCGCCATGGTGATCTCCCGCAGCGATTGCCGCCGCAGAGAACCGGTATTCCTCCGCGCTTGCAGTGCTCAAGGACCCGAGTTTGATCAACACGGAGCCTTCGACGAAGCAGCGTCACCGAAGCGAAGGGCCCGAACAATCGATCACCCTCAAGATCAGCACCTACGACAGCGAGATGCTCAGCGCGTTCTGTCTGCTCGACGAGACTCCGCTTGCCGACCAACTGCGTAAGGCGGTCAGCGTGTACGTCGAGAATCGCAAGACCGACAAGACGCTGTCGGCGAAGATCGAGGAGGCCAATGCCGAGCGGGAACGCACACTGTCTGCTCTGGCGCAGACGGGTACCTAACTATCTGACGGCGACCGCCCCACCCCTCAGGTGAGCGTTTTCTTACGAGATCGAACGAACTGCGCGGTAGTTTGTCGAGATGTCGGACGGAGAAGCGGCCGCATGGCTATCGGCGGGGTTGGAGCCGGTAGCCATGCGCTTGGCGAGGGTGGATGGGGCCGCGTACGAGATAGGTCTGTTGTCACTGGCTTGGTCGCGCGAGGCGTTCGAGATCAGCGAGATCGCGCAACAGGCAGGGGGGCTCGATCTGGTGGTCACCGGCATCAGGCCGATACCTCCGGTGCTGGTGATGCTGTTCAGTGAAGCTATTCATCACCTGCGGGCCGCGTTCGAGAACACTCTGTTCCACCTTGTGGAAGCCGAACGCGGACAGCCTCTTTCGGCCAAGCATGCCAAGCACGTGAAGATGCCGGTGCATGAAACGCGAACCGCTTTCGATAACTGGCAGAGCCGGGCCGTCAATGATGGGGTAGTCGAACTCGGCCCACAGACAAAGCTGGGCAGGCGAATAGAATCCCTGCAACCGTTCGCGGACACGACATCATCGGTGCCGGCGCTGCCGCCGAGGCTGGCGGCACTGATGGGTGGATCTGTCTCGACGGCTCACCCGATGGTGCTGTTGCAGAAGTACTCGAACATCGACAAACACCGATCGATCCGAATGGCTGGCGCTCACACGACCGTCATCCGCGAAGACGAGGGTTTCGCAGATGCCGACCGCTCTATGCGCCCGGTATCGGTCGGCGACGTTCTGGCCACGACCCGACGCGACAGCGGAGGTGTAGTCGTGGAACTCCAGCCCGCTATCACCGTCGAACGGCCCCAAACAGGAGTATGGGTATCTCCCGGTGCAGAGCTGTCACGGTTGTGGCTACACGTCTCGCAGATCGTCGTCCCCACACTCGTGAACGGGGTCGCGCTGACACGAGCGGTACCGCCCCAGATCGATCTCGGCGACACCGGAACAGCATGGACTCAGCGGATCGCGCACGGCGGGTGGTCGACCGCCAAGGATCGGATGGATGCAGTGGCAGCGGCTGCCCTCGACGAAGCCAACGCTGCCCCGGTGAGACATCCTCGAACCGGGATGCCGTCCGCAGATACCTAGTCGCTCGTCACGTTCGACGTGTACGAGGTTCGAGCTGAACACAGCGAACAACCGGACGTTGCCGCATAGAATCTCAAACATGTCCGAATCGACGTCGAATCAGAACCACCCTCACGGATTCGATTTCGACTACGACTTCTGGTTCGAATGCGACTGCTCCGCAAGAACACAGGTGTCGGCTTCTATTTATGAACAGCAGTGCAACGGCGAGCGGCCGCATCCACACTGCGCTTCGTGTGACACGACAATCGACATCGCAAGAGCCAATCCCGCCGTTCGCGACCCGTCGGATATCGACCACCAGGACGAGGCCGTTGATCGCCACTACTGGTATCACTCCACCTATCTCGAAGACTGGCCATCCGAGGATTCGTACCGCCAGGACGTCACCGAGATGATCGAAAAGTCGATGCTCCCGCACTGGCAACATCAAGGAATGATCGACGGAAAACTCTCCATTGCATTGCATTTGGGAACTTACGGCGCAGCCGTAGAGAATATCCTCCGCCGAAGATGCAACCAGGACTTCGACGGTCGCTCTTACTGGCTTCATCAGGTCGAGATCCGGCTCGAAGCGGCTGACCTCTACCCGGCGGTACGCCGCGAGCTCGACGGGGTAATCGGCGATGTGCCGCTGAGTGAGCTAGTCAAGCATGAGAACTCTCAGGCAGTGCGCTACGTAAACACCCACGAGTCAGCTGGGTCCATCTCTCTGGCTGTCGCCCGAACCGTCATTGCCCGAGTACGAACGATCGCGCTCCCGCCACCGTCGACAGTCCTGTCAGCGTCTGCTCGAGCCCAGAAAGCTGTAGAAGCTGCCTCCGCTCAACTTGCCGATGCGCAGAGGCTTCGGCCCGACACAACCGGGATTCCCGACAACAAAATTCCACGGTCTGTGCATGCAGTAAAGCTCGCGGAGCGGCGCGGCATTATCGATCCGCGTCTGATGGAAGTTGCAAAGAAGACGGAGAACTACGAAAACCGGCATCAAGAAATATGGACGGAGTTGAAGAATGGCCTGCTCGACGAGTACCTAGTTGGGGTGAACGCGCAGGTGCGTTCGTTGTTCGATGGCGCATGCCAAACGGTCGGCAACCCGCACGAATTTCACGAGCAAGTCAAGGGATTGGCAGTGCTCGTCTGCGAGCCTGACTCTGTTGTACGTGCGTTCGAGGACGCAAAGTGGCGAAAGATCGGGCACGTGCCTTAACCGAAACCGTGTGTTGAAGCCCTGAGCGCGCGGCGGTAGTGCCGGATGAGTTGTCCACACGCCGCACCGCGCGAGCCGGACGAGTGCCTGACTCGCTGAATGGCCCCGCCGTGTTGAGTGGAAGATGTCTTGGATAACGATGGGCGAGCAGCACTACTGTCGGTGCAGCGCATCGAGATTCCGTTGCTGTCTACTGGATGATTCCTGCTGGGTCGAGTCCGCGGTGCGGGAGCTCGAGAGAGTCGCGGCGAAGCCGTCGACGCCCACTAGCTCCGGCAGGTTCAGGCCGGATGTGATGTCCCCCGGGTACGAGAAGGCCAGGGCGTTGGTGTCCCTGCTCGCGGAGCGGCTTCCGGTGAATCTGCGCGGTCAGTTTGCGACGGCTACTGCGTACGCGGACGGCTCGAACCTCGAGGACTGGGCACGTTACTCGGTAGGGCTGGCGAGCATGATCCTTCTGTCTGGGCAGGTTCTCGCTGCACTCGACGGGGCGTCCGTTCGCCACTTGTGAGGGAAGTGACCGCTGGTTCAGGTGGGCAAGCCGGGTCCGGATTCGTCTGGGGCCGAGTTCACTTCGATCGGGTTCGCGTACGAGAGAATCCAGAGATGAACGATTTGGACGTCGAGACCTTGCGGCCGCTGCTGTTCGATCTTCTCGTCGCTGGCACCCACAAGGACATCACCGCCCGGTTCGAGAAGATGGAGCTGGTGGGGCCCAGTGAGGAGGTTGCGACGAAAGCCGAGCGTGTGCGGAGCCTGGTGGAGACGTTGACCCCTAGCGCGTTGGAGGACGCCGCTGCATGGATCCTGGCCCGTATGCAGCCGTCCGCGGCGCAACGAAACGGGCTACAGGACGTTCTCTGGAGGAACACCGGTCCCGCGATCGAAGAACGCGCTCGACGAGAGGTCGCAGCGGCGGTGCCCATCGAAGACCTTCTAAACGACCAGGATCGTTTCGAAGCGCTGCTCGACCGATGGTGGGTGCTCGGAGGTGACGACGTGTTCGGAGACTTCTTCGGTGGTCCGCCCCCACTGCGCAAACAGATCCAGCAGCACGTCTTCCAGAATCCGGGGGACTGGTCGTGGGAGATGCTGCTCGACCGGTTGGGCGCGTTCGAGGCCGTCGACAAGCGGTTCGTCGGCTTCTTGGAAGGGGTTGTCTCCCACGCCGTTCTTCCGACACAGGAGAGTCAGGAACACGTGGTATCGCTGGTCAACCCTGTGCTCAGGAAGGTGAGCCTGGAGCTGCGCGAAGTCGACAGATCCGGCGGTTATCCCGTCTATCGCCTGGCATCCACCCTGACGCCGTCGTCGCGGCCGAAGACCGTCATCTTCGCGTCCTCGAGCAAACCCGATCTGCGTGTCAGTGATGCGGTGGCTGGTGAGATCGAGATCGTGGATGCGCACGATGCACTGGTGTACGACGCACCGATCGGGACAGACGGGCTGCGCTTCGACGCGCTGCGTACATGGTGGAGCTCGCAGACCCCGGGAATCGACGACGAGGCGGACCCGCGGTCCCTATATGAGCGGCTCGCTGCGTCCATTCCGAAATCTTCGCCTCCGCAAAGCTATCTGTTCTGGATCTACCACAAGCTCTATTGGGACCGGATCGGCTCTGCGCCCGCACTTTTGCCCGAAGTGTGGATGCACTGGGACCCTAAAACCATTCGAGAGCGGGGCGCTCAAGCCTTGCTCGGACAGCGAATGGATTTCCTGATCCTCGGCCCGAACAATCAGCGCATCATCCTCGAGGTCGATGGCAACAGCCACTACACCGACGAGGCAGGTCAGCCATCGCCCGCTCGCTACGCCCGAAACACCCAGTACGACCGCGACATGCAACTACGTAACTACACCGTGTATCGCTTCGGGGGTTACGAGCTGCCGGACCGAGAACGAGCGACACCTATGCTCGCCGACTTCTTCGATCGAATGTTCACAAGACACCACATCACAATCGACCCGTGATAGTTCTCGACGTCCGGCTGGTTCAATCGCCCTAAGAGCCCTGATCGTCGGATGTCTTCGGCATCTTGTCGAAGATTTCCGGTCCCACTGCACCGATCATCTTTTCATCATGGCCACAGAGTTTCAGCCATCGCATTGTTCCCCGCAGCAAAGCACGAACCGCAGCGTCGACGGTATCTGTGATGTAGATGGGGTCCGGAATCGAGGTTGTCCGAAAATGACCTGGCTCGTACTCCGCGGTGGGGACCAGATCGAAACCTTCGAGACCGAACCAGTTTTGACCGTGTCCGGCCCCACTGGCTGCGTTCCACAGGTACGCCCACTCGTTCGGGTCGCTGCCTGTGGACTCCGCAGCACCACGCACCAGATCTTCATAGCCGGGTGGTTTGCGCGCTGGTGTGGTCTCGAACGTGAGATCCGCTGCGCGGGATATGAGATCGGTGATCCGTTGCTCGATTCGGCTCGGATCACTCTTCCTGGCTACCAGTGCTTTCTTGTGCATTTTGAAGTCGTGATGCATGAGCCGGACATGTCGTTGTACGCACTCCTCGAAAGATGTGAGATCGAGGATCCAGAGGGCGTGAGCGGCCGCTTCGAGTCCTGACCGCGCGAGCAGCAGATACGGCCGCGTTCGCACTCTGTTCACGGCACCGGGGACGAATTCATAGGGTGCCACCAGATCGGCCCACAGTGACAGGTTCTCGGCCGCGGAGAGCAGGTAACTGCGCGTCCAGCCCGAAACCTTCTCCCAGTGATAGATGGCGTCGACCCGATCAAGGGCGCTGTTCGGTACGGGGTCAACCGTGCGGGTCAGGACGAGCTCGCAGGCTCGAACAAGGTAGGCGTTCCGCGTCCACACCTGGCTCTGGTCCGGAGGCAGTTGCAGAATGCTCTCGTCCGGCCCTGGAGCGTGTCCTGAGGGTGGCGTCACCGGGTGAGGTCCACGACGCAGGCGTCGACGGCCTGGACGTCGGGGTCGCCGGGGGAGATGTCCAACTCGGAGCTGGCTCGTTGCCAGCTCGTGGTGTTCCGCGCTCCTCCGGTCGAGGAGTAGACGGTGCCGTTGGCGATGACCCAGACATCGGATCGGTTCTCGACCCCGCCGGTGGCGTCGAGGGTGGTTCCGCCGATGTAGGTGTAGTCGCCGGAGTCGATGACGGTGCCGTTGGTCAGGGTCAGCCCGGATTCAGAGAAGCCGGAGGAGACCAGATCCACGAGTGACTGATTCGCTGGGGCGCATCGGGGATCGGATGTGTACGTCGCGGGAGCTGGGGGAGCGACGGCCACAGCTGACGTGGTGGTCGTGGTTGGCGGCACGGTGGTGGCCGGCGGTGTGGTTGTTGACGGGGCGGGCGTCGACGTTTCTTGTGCCGCTGCGCTCGACGTCGTGGACTGGGTAGCGGCCTGAGAGTCGTCGGCTGACTCGTCGTCGCCGAACACGGCACCGAGCACGCCGATCACGACGAACGCGACGACGATGCCGCCGATGATCTTGACCGCGTGGGGCACGCCTGCCTGGGTGGGCTGGCTAGGTTCATCGGCACCCGTGGGAGCTGGTTGCTCTGCTGTCGGTCCGGTGACGGGTTGTGTGTGCTCGGTCCATTGGGTTCCGTCCCAGTACCTGATCAGTCCTGGTTCGCTCGGGTCTGGGTGCCATCCGGGCGCGGGTGTGGGGCCGGTCATCGGGGTGTCCGTTCGTCGTTTTCGGTGGTGCTGTCGTGGGGTGGATTCGTCGGAATCGCTTCGCCTTTGTACAGGAGAAACCTGCGCTCCTGGGGTTCATAGGCTTCAGAGTGGTCCCTGTACTCCGCTAATATCACACCTGCGGGAAGTGTAAATATCTACTGCACCAGAGTGTTGTGACTACCGCACCAAGGAATATGTCTCAACCGTGCAAGCGTGTTCTTACTCCTTCGCAAAGGTGGTAGTTGGAGGCTTGCCTTTCACGCTTGTTCGCGACAGAGTGGGCAGTAACACCGGCTTGACCAGTTGAAACAGTGGTTGGGTCCCGATCGGGCACAAGAAAAACACTTGTGAATGAAAAGGGCCCCTGACGCATAAGCGCCAGGGGCTACCTTCAATGTTTTGCGAGGTCTCAAGCCCTCGCTTCTACAACAAGATTAGCAAGGAGTTGCCCCGTGGTTCAACCGCCCGCTCTCGCCTGCGTCACCTCTCACCTCTCTCCCGCGCGTTTGAGTACGTACCTTCACCACGCCAAAAACCATCACGGGCACGCGTTGCAGCTGTATCTGTGGAACACCGAGATGAGCGGTGCTCTCCAAGAAGCCTTGAGCGTTGCGGAGGTCTTTCTTCGTAACACCATTGATGCCCAACTACGAGTCTGGAACGCCGCACAACCGCCTCGAGGTGCGCAGACGTACGACGGGCAATGGGTGAAGACCCCGGCGAAACCGTTATACGGAATCCTCAACTTCCGCGACAGAAACAAGGTGATGCACTCGACCTACGAGAGCGCCCGAGGACGAGCCGCGAGCGATATGAACCTGCGCCAACCCGGTCATCTCCGGCACGGTATGCCGGTTGATCACGACGACCTCGTTGCGCACATGACCTTCGGGGACTGGAAGAAGCTCATTCCCAGGAAGGACGTGCGGCATGCGTCCGGAATCGGCCCGGGCCAGCAACGGGACATGTGGAACCTGTCGATAGCCAAAGCATTCCCGAATCACCCGAACCCGCAGGTTATCTGGTTCTGGGTTGATCGACTGCACGCGATTCGGAACAGAGTCGCGCATCTCGAACCTCTCTGCGACCTCACCGACGTCGAAATCATGGGCTACCACCGCACGGTTGCACGTCTACTGCGCGCAATCGATCCCCCTCTCGCTGAGTGGTATGGCGGCCACAGTCGAGTGCCCGAGGTCTGCAAACGGCGACCTGTCTTCTGAACCGGCCACCACGGTCGACGAATCCGACGCAGGAGCATGCGATGAGTACCACCCGGCCTGAACCCACCACCGAGTCGCGCATCAACATGGAACAGCTGACATCGGCGTCCAAACGGAAAACGGGACTGCAACTCCCGCACTCGTTCTTGCGGAGCGAGGACGGAATTCCTCCGCTCCTGAGTTTGCTCCGCGGCGGTAGGAGTGGCGAAGTGCGTCTGAAGCTATACCTCACCGCCAGCCTCATTGCCGCAGCCCGGCCTCACGAATACCGCCGCAACACTCCCGCCCGCGCATGGGCGGAGCTGCTGAATCTGCCGGAACCGGCAACAGCCGGCGCACGCCGCGTCTCGGATGCTTTCGAATGGCTCAACGATCACGACTACCTGCGCGTGGACAGACGCCGCGGGGTCCCGCCGAAGTTCACGCTCCTGAGCATGGATCTCGACGGCAAGGAATATGCGAAGCCGACCACCGAGTACGTGGCGATTCCGCTTGGGCTGTGGACCCGGCATTGGATTAACGCGTTGAGTGGAACCGAGTTGGCCATTTTCCTGGCCATCCTCGATCTACCAGGGAACGACGATCCCCACAGCAGGCAGCCACGGTTTGCCACGGGTGAGCAGAAGGACAGGTACGGATTCTCGGATGACTCGTGGACGCAGGCAACGAAACAGCTGGTTCACCTCGGTGTGCTCGAAGTGACTAGGAAGGTCGCCAACGGTGGAATGAGTCAACGCCGCAATCGGAACATCTATCGGCTGATTGACCCACATCTGGATGCTGAGCCGGGCTGGCCCGTCACCTGCTGGGACGGCGTTTGAAGAGTGACCCCGGGGCGGTTCAAAGAGTGCGATTAGCATCACCTGGATTTGATGAGTGCGCGCATGCGCGTCGTCGAAGTCATCGCGCGCAGTCAGCGGCTCGTACTCGTCCGGAACTCCCAACGCCACCATCCGAAGTTGTTCGATGGCCATCAGAACTCGACTGCCGTGCTCGAATATTTCCACGAATCCGAAGTCTTCTTGGAACAGCGGCTCGGCCTCTAACAGCTCAGGCCCCCTGCCCGCTATCGGCGGACGGCTAGGGGTGACGTGTAGGGCTTCTACTGTGCGCTCTATGATCAACCGGTTCAAAGTCGTCGTTTGCGTAGGGCTTAATACCGCTTTCCTGCAACCCTTTTCGTACTTTCACTGGCATGTACGTGCGCCGCCTCAGAGAATCGTCGGCGGTCAGCCACTCATCCGCAAGCCTTTCAGTCGACGCGAAATCCAGCAACAAGCATTCGATCTCCATTACATCCCGCATGGCGTCCGCTGCGACCCCTTGGTGACCCGAGAGTGTGGCTTCGAGCGCAGTTCAATAGTCCGCTTTTAACCGTTCGACCAGGAATGCGATGCCGGCCAGGGCAGGCAACTCTGCGTAGGCCTTGTTGGCGGCATGAAGGTAAGTGAATAACTGCTCCAACCCACGCAGCCGCGCCCCCGAGACGAGACTCGTGAGCCGGGTAGTTCGTCGTTGCTCCGCTAGAACTAATGCCTCTGCAAGCAACGGTCTCGAATCCCGCAGAGTCAGTAGTTGGTCCGAATACCTAAGGGTCATGAGTCGACTTAGCTTGCTTTCGACGCCATACGCGTGAGCTCGGCAGCGTCCAGGGTTGCACGAAACATCGGTGTAAGCGCGCGTAGACGTCAACTTTTCTTGACGGTGCGGAAACTGTAGTTTGCGTACCGTTTTGGGATTCACCATGCGTTTACGTCGCGTGATCTCATCCAACCTGAATGATTGCTGGATTGTGTCCCACACGGAGATGGCAACACTTCAACTTGGGACGACGAATCTCGCCTCAACAGAAACGTCCAACGCAACAACGTCTCCGACCGTCACATCGGACCCGGCCGCCAACTCCACCTTCACAACCGTCGAACCCACGGCCACGTCTGCGATGCTTCGAAATCCGGTAGGCCTCGAGTCTGAAACAACCCCACGAATCCCGTTGTCATTCAGCGTGATCAGCTCATGGCGCAACAACAACACAGCAGGGCCGGATGGCAGATTTACACCGTCCACGTCCAACTCACCGAGCTCGGAGCGGTGCACCCCAACCCCATCCCACTGACCCTCGATTTCGTTCATCCCACCCATCAGGCGAGACACCGCCAACGTGCTCGGACGCGTGTAGGCGGTCGCGATATCGGAGTGATGCTCCAGCCTTCCGTCGATGAGCACCGCCACGGACTCGGCCAGCACCGCCGCTTCCTGCTGATCGTGGGTGACGAGCAACAGAGTCTGATCCAACGACGAACGCAATTCGCGAACCAGATCGTGCATCTCGGTGCGCAACACCGGGTCCAGCGCACTGAAGGGCTCGTCCAACAACAACACTCGCGGCGAACCGGCGAGCGAACGCGCCAACGCCACCCGTTGCGCTTGCCCACCCGATACCTCGGACACCGCACGATCTCCGATGTCGCCGAGATGCACCAGGTCGAGGTACTTCCGGGCCTGCTCGCGCGACCGCTTGCGGCTCTCCCCGGCAGCGCGGTAGGCGAAGCCGATGTTGTCGAGTACCGACATGTGCGGGAACAACATCGGACGCTGGAATACCATCCCCACCCCGCGGTTCTCGGCCGCAACGCCGTTCACCTCGCGGCCGTCGATGCGCACCGTGCCGGCGGTGGGTGAATCGAGGCCGGCAATCAGCCGCAGTGCAGTGCTCTTGCCCGAGCCCGACGGCCCGAGAATCGCCGTGCACGACCCTGGCGGCACGGTGAGATCCAACGAATCCAGAGCCGCAACCGATTGACCGGCATGGACTTTCGTGAGTCCGTGGACGGACAATTCGACGCTCATCGTGCACTCCTACGGCGCAACCGGGCCAGCATGAGCACCAGCAACAACGGCGGCACGACGGCAGCGACCGACAGCGCAGCCACCACCGAATCGTTGCCGGTGCCGGCAGCAAACGAGGCAACGAGTATGGGCACGGTGACCAGTCTGCCTCCACCGATCAGCAGGGTGATCACGTAGTCGCTCCACGCCACGAGGAAGGCGAGCAACGCCGCCCCCGCCAGTGCCGGAGCCAGCAGCGGAATGCGAATACGCCGCAGCACCATGGCACTCGACGCACCGAGAGTGCGAGCCTCCTCCTCATAGCCGATGTCGTACGCGCCGAATGCCACTCGCATCAGATACGTCGTATATGGAATGGCCGCAACGGTCAGCAGCGCGATCACCGCCACCGTGCTCGGAATGCGCGAGCGCAGCACCAGAACATCGAGTCCCAATGCCACGGCAAACGGGGGCAGGGCCAGCGGCGCGAAGAGGATCCCGGCCACGAGAGCGGGAAAGCGCACCGTTCCGTTCACCAGTGCGCGAGCGGCCAACGTGCCCAATGGTGTTGCGATGGCGGCGACGGCGAGAGCGAGCAGGGTCGAGCGCACGAACGCATCGACGCCCCCGGCGTCGAGAGCGCTGCGAACGCCGTCGAATCCCCATTCCTGCGGAACCGATCCGGGAAACGACCATCGATTGCTGATGGCCCACAAGACAACCGGAATCAGCGGCAGCAGGAACCACAGGACCAGAACGGACCTGCCGACAGCGGGAAGAATCCTGTTCATTTCCACACCGCCGATCTGCGCAGATAGTGCAGTGCCACCGCGGCCACGATCACCGTCAGCGCGGTGGCGATCGTTGCGGCAGCGGCTGCCTGCGGACGCGTCTGAAGATCGATCGAGGTGAACAGGCGAATTGCCATCACCGACAGCGGCTCCGGATACGGGCGACCCAGAATACGGGCCACCTCGTACGATCCGACCGTGTACGCGAACGCGATGGCCGCCGATGCGAGCAGTGCGGGCCGAGCCAACGGCAGCGTGACCAGTCGCAGCCGAGCCCACCGGCCTGCGCCCAAGGTTGCGGCCGTCTCGTCGAATGCAGCTACTCGGGTAGCAAGAGTCCCGGCCACGACGACGGCCACGAAAGCCGATTCCTTCCAGGCGTATTCGGCGACAACGGCAATCCACCACCGCCCGCCGACCAACTCCGGCCAGCCGCCGTCGGTCATGCCGAGAATGCGGGGCAGCATGCCCGAATCCGCCAGCAACAACGCCATCGCCGCCGCGCCGATCAGGTGCGGCACCGTGACCGTCAATCCGGCGGCGACCAACGCGGCGCGTCCACCCGACAACGCCGTCAGCGCAGCCGCGAGCCCGATCACCGTGGCCAAGGCGGTCGACACGACGGCGATCGACAGCGTCAGCGCGACCGAGCGCCACAGGTCACCGCCCAGCGCGGAGTACGCGTCGACCGATAGTTCGGGGGTTCCGACCAACGGCATCAGACCCAGGCTCTGCAGCACGACGGTTCCGAGACCGCCGCCGACGACGAGAACGACCAGCACGACGGCAGGCAGCACCGCCGCCGTGCCGCGAAAGCTCTTCGTGGACGTGCTCACTGACCGGCGAGCACGCTTCGACGCCATCCCTCGTCGAGCGGGGTGACCCAGTCCGCGGACAGCTCCGGGTGCGCGTTCTCCGAGAGCTCCTCGTAGGAGGGCAGAACCGTCGAACTCGGCAACGCCTCGAACCGGGCGCGGGCGTCATCGGGCAATCGGTCGATATCGAGCACAGTGAACTGCCCCCACACGTCCGGCGTCGCCTTTGCAAGCTGTTGCTCGGGCGACAGCGCGAGATTGGCAACCACCTGCGCCGCGGCCGACTTCCCCGACGTCGACGGAATGGCAAGGAAACTCGCATTCCCGACGGTTCCCTCGTCGAGCGTCAGGACGCGGGTCTCCGGTGGGAAGGTGCCGTCGGCGACGAGTTTCGGAAGGGTCGCGGGGCCGTACGTCATCGTCATGTCGACCTGGCCACCGGCGTAGAGGGCGTCGAGCTCGGAGGAGGACTGCGGATACGTCGTTCCTTCGCGCCACAGTGACGGGGCGAGTTCGTTCAACTGATCGAACAATGCCGGTGCCAGGCGGTCGTAGGAGTCCTGATCGAACTGCGCGGGAACCTCGTCGACACCGCCGGAGGCATTGATCAACGCCTCACGCACGAACACCGAGCCGGTGAAGTCCGGGGGAGCGGGATAGGTGAAGCGGCCCGGGTTCGCGCGGGCCCAGTCGAGCACGCCGTCGAATGTCGTCGGCGGATCGGGGATAGCTGCTGCGTTGTAGACCAATGTGAATTGAGCTTTGTGCCAGGGTGATTCGCAGTTCTCGACCGGAGTGCCGAAGTCGTCGAGCAGCAGCGGATCCTCGGGATCGGTCAGTTCCATGTTCGGCAGATTCTGCGTCCAGCCGCACAGCCACGCCCCGGCCTGCTTACCGGTGCCGAAGTTCGCGCCATTGACCCACACCAGATCGACTTCGCCGTCGGTGACCCCGGCCTGCCGCTCGGACAGGATGCGGTTGACGGCATCGGTCGTCGATTCCACCGGCACGCGCCGCAGTGTGACGCCCTCTTCGGCGGCCGCGGGCGTGAGCACGTCGTCGACGTAGGCATTGCCCTGCTCGTCGCCGCCGTACATCCATAGCGAGACGGTCTGCCCCTGCGCCTGCTCTTCGATCTCGCTCCACGACTGCGCCTCGGCAATCGGCGCTTCCGAATCCGGCGCAGCACAGGAGGTCAGCAGCAGCCCTGCGCTCGCCGCAATCGTCACTGCGCACCGTACTGAACGAATCACCGTGGGCCCTCCAGATCAACCGAAGCAGCCGTCGTCGACGCTGCCCTCACCACCGTAATCGGTCGAATGAGACAACCGCTGAACACGCGGGCACACCGGTCGTGTGCACAATGGATCCTGACCGCCGGACGAGAGGCACACACCGTGACGCAGGACCGCCCGACGCGTAGTCGCCGCGGCACGACCCTGAAATTGCTCGCGGCTGCCGTGGTCGTCGTCGCTCTGGTGATCGTGCTCGGCACCGTCGACCTGCCCGATCCGTCGTTCATCCGTGACCGAGTGGCGTCGGCCGGGCCCTGGGGCATCGCGCTGTTCGTCGTGCTCTATGCCGTCCTGTCGGCCACTCCGTTCCCCGCCAGCACGTTGACCATCGCGTCGGGACTGCTGTTCGGATTGGCAGTGGGCGCAACCGTCGTGGTGTTCGCCGCCACGATGGGGGCGTATCTCGGGTACTGGGGAGCGCGGGCGCTGGGACGCGGCCAGGTGGCCCGCACCGAATGGGACAGGCTCCGCCGGCTCGACGCCATGCTCGGACGCCGCGGATTGCTGTCGGTACTGCTCGTGCGACTGGTGCCGCTGCCGTTCTCCTTGGTGAACTACGCGGCCGGAGTCAGTGCCGTGGGGCAACGTGACTACGTGGTGGGCACCATGATCGGCATCGTGCCCGCGACCGTCGCCTACACCGCACTCGGTGCGTACGGGACCTCGCCGCTGTCGTGGCCGTTCGCCATCGCATTGCTCGCGGTACTGGCGATCGCGGCCGGTTCGGCCCTGTTGGCACGCCGCCTGGGACTCACCGGTGCAGCCGAATGATCGACAGCTTTCTGCGCCGCCACCTCGAAGGTCCGCTCGATCGCTGTGCCCGCGCCCTCGACCGCCCCGCGATCACACCCGACCGCATCACCGCCGCGGGACTGGTGCTGGGCCTCGGTAGTGCACTGGCAGCGGGCCTGCAGTTCTGGGTGCTCGCTTTGTTCTTGTGGATCGTCTCCCGGATCGCCGACGGCCTGGATGGGCCGTTGGCGCGCAGGCGGGCGACAACAGCTGGTGCCGGCGGATTCTTCGACATCACCGCCGATTTTGTGGTCTACGGCACGACGGTGGTGGGCGTCGCGGTGGGTGCCTCGGCCGCATACGACGCCCCCTGGTGGCCGTTCCTGCTGGTGCTGTTGGCGTACTACATCAACGGCACCGCGTTTCTTGCGTTCTCCTCGATTGCCGAGCGCACCGGTCGCACCATCGACGACGGCCGCTCGCTGTCGTTCCTCGGAGGGTTGGCCGAGGGAGCCGAAACCATTGCAGTACACAGTCTGTGGCTACTGTTACCGGGTATCTCGTGGCAGATCGCGGTGGTCTGGGCGGCGGTGGTCGCGGTGAGCTCCGGTCAGCGAATCATCGCCGGGTATCGCGCGCTCTCCTGATCCACGCACTGCGCACCTTCGCCAGCGCGGCCGTTGATCGGGAAATCACCGGAGAACCCAACTGCGCCTTCACGTCCGCTATCGCCGCGTTCCACGGCCCGTCGTTGTACGTCGGATACGGATGCGTTGCCCCGGCGAGATCGCGGGTACGCAGCCCCTGCTCGATGGCGATGATCAGCTCCCCGATCGTCTCGCCCGCTCGCGGTCCCACCACACAGGCCCCGACGATGCGACGCTTGGCGTCGAGCACGAGCGTCGTCGATCCGTTCGTTGCATTCTCGGTGACGGCACGGTCGACGTGATGGTGGTCGAGAGTCTGCAGCCGCAATCCACGCTGCCGCGCGGTCCGCACATCGATTCCCGCCGAGGCGATCTCAGGATCGGTGAACGTCACCCGCGGAGTTCCCGTCGTGCTCACTGTTCGGTTCAGGCCGAGTGCCGCGTTGCTCGCGGCCAGACTGCCGTGCACCCCTGCGGTGTGCGTGAACTGAGGATGACCGGTGAGATCTCCCGCTGCCCAGATACGGGGATTGGTGGTCCGCAGATTCGCGTCGACGCGCACGAATCCGTTGTTGTCCAACGACACACCGGCCGCATCCAAGCCGAGTGATGCGGTACGCGGAGTCCGTCCGGTGGCGACGAGCACTCGATCGAAGTCGATGTCGACGCCCGTGTCGGTGGTGGCCGAGCCGTCGTCGATGCGTACGACGGTGGTGGAGGTCAGGACGCGCACACCCTCGCCGGTCAACGCCTGCGTCAGGATCGACGAGGCCTCAGGGTGCTCCCGAGGCAGGATCGTCGCCGACCGTCCGACCAGAGTCACGTCCGATCCGAGACGCGAGAATGCTTGCGCCATTTCGCAACCCACCGAACCGGCGCCGACGATCAGCAGTCGCTGCGGTAAGTCCATCAGTTCCCACAGGGTGTCGCTGGTCAGGTAGTCCACGTGCTCGATGCCGTCGATCGCCGGCACGGTGGGTTGCGCGCCGGTGGTCACGATCGCCTGACCGAAATGCAGTATCCGCGTACCGACGGAAACGGTGTTCGGACCGGTGAAGACTGCGTCGCCGTGGATCACATGTACTCCGGCCTCAGTAAGGGCCTCCGGTGAATCGATCGGCGCGATCTCGGCGATCGACCCGTGCACGTGCTGCATCACGCGCCCGAAATCGACGCTCGGCGGCTGGGTGACGATGCCGAAGCGGGACGCGGATCGTACCGTCTGTGCCACCGAGGCCGCCGCGAGCAATGCTTTGGACGGCACGCATCCGGTCCACAGGCAGTCGCCTCCGGTGCGTTCGCGCTCGATCAATACGACGCGAACGCCGAAGCCGGCTGCGGTCTTCGCCGCCACGATGCCGGCGGTGCCGCCGCCCACCACGACCACGTCGGCGCGGCTGTCGGGCACACTCGAAGACGAACGACGGATTCCCATACCTCCCACTATGCCCGCGCCTTGGAGAGACCCGAGATGAGACGACCGACCAAGTACACGACGTCGGCGCGCCTGTACGACGTGATCTCCTTCGAATGGCCGGTGTATCGCGCCGGACGGGAGGCGGCGTTCGGGCTGCTGAATCTGCCTGCCGGAAGCCATGTTCTGGATCTCGGCTGCGGGACGGGCCTGAACTTCGCCGGGTTGCAGCGGATGATCGGACCGACCGGCTCGATTACCGGAGTCGACGCCAGTCCGCAGATGCTCGAACAGGCCCGACTGCGAGCCGACCGGGCCGGTTGGGACAACGTCACGCTCGTCGCTGCCGACGCCACCGCCCTCACTCACGCGGATCTGGGCAAGCGCGCCCCGTTCGACGCGTCGATCAGCACCTACGCACTCTCGCTGATGACGCCGTGGCAGGCGGCTCTCGACTCGATGATCGCGCACACTCGCGAGGGCGGAGTGGTGGCCGTCGTCGACATGCAGCGGCCCGTCGGACGGTCGGCGGTGTGGACCCCGCTGGCGAAACTTGCGTGCAGACTCGGAGGGGCGGACATCGAGGCTCATCCGTGGACGGCGATGACGCCACTGCTGCACGATCTGTCGACTCGCGCTGTCCGCGGCGGCCACATCCAGGTCCGCGTCGGGACTGTCGTCTCTCGCCCAGCAGCGCCGAGTTCGTAACCGACGCGCGCCTCCGTGACGACCGGACGAGTCCTACCGGTGAGTTTTCGCTCGGGCCGAGGTCCAACCGATCATGACGACACAGACAGTTTCCGTTCCCGGTGCGACCCTGACCTACGACGTGATCGGCGAGCTCGAGCCCGGGTTCACCCCCTTGGTGCTCATCGGCTCACCGATGGATGCCACTGGGTTCGGTACGTTGGCGTCGCACTTCCGCGACCGGGTGGTCGTCACGTACGACCCGAGAAATGTCGGACGTAGTCGACGAGACGACGCGACTGCCGCAGTCACCTTTGGCGAACATGCCGACGACCTGCATGCAGTGCTCACCGCCGTCGGTCATGGACCGGTGGATGTGTTCGCCTCGAGCGGGGGTGCGGTCAATGCGCTGGTGCTCGTCAGCAAGTACCCGTCCGACGTCCGGATGTTGGTGGCCCACGAACCACCCGCCGGAGGCACGCTTCCTGACCGCGAGAACATCGCGACGGTGTGCGCACACATGGTGGCCACATACGACGCTCACGGACGCGGCCCTGCCATGGCCGAATTCATGTCGCTGCTGATGCATGCAGGCCCCATCGACGACGCGTTCTTCGCTCGCCCGGCACCGGACCCCGCGCAGTTCGGCCTTCCGACCGAGGACGACGGAACCCGCGACGATGCCCTGATGTCCAACATGCGCGGGGGAGGCGTCGATTTCGCGCCGGATGTCGATGCATTGCGTGCTGCTCCCACCACAGTGGTGATCGGAGTAGGGGAAGAATCCGGCGGCCCCGAGGACGGTCACATCGCGGCTCGCGCAGCGTATTCGACTGCGGCGCTCCTCGGATCGGAGCCGATCGTCTTTCCCGGCGGCCACTCGGGATTCCTCGGCGGCGAATTCGGTCAGACCGGAAAGCCGACCGAATTTGCCGAGAGTCTGCGAAAAGTCCTGGGCTGAAAGAGGTTTGTCCCGAAGCAACGCTGTTCAACGCCATACCGAAATACGTGGCCTCGCGCGGCACACCCGATCTTCGGTGGGACGGTTCGACCCAACTCGGACCGGACCTGGTCGGCGCGGTGCGTGAGATCCGAGATCGACACGACCATATCAAAGTGGTCGGAAGCCTCGACCTGGTGCAGACTCTATTGCGCGAGAAGCTCTTCGATCGACTCGATCTGTGGGTGCATCCCATCCTTCTCGGAGTGGGAAAGAGAGTGTTCGCCGACGGCACGGTACCCAGCAACCTGACGTTGCTCGAGCCACCGGCCGTCGGTGACAGAGGCGCCGTCTACCTGCGTTACGGCCTCGATGCCGGAACCCCGGGAACCGGCAGCATGGACGACGTGCAGGGCGGCTGATTCGGCCGAGACGATCACTTCTTCTGGCGTCGACTCCCGGCATGCCAGTCCTGTTGCACGCCCGCCTCGTCCTCCTGAACGCCCAGCGCCTTCAGCTGGGGGAGCTCACGCAGACTGCGCTTCATCTCGGCGAAGCCGGGGAAGCGAGCGAGGCCGATCACGTTGTCCCACAGCGCTACTGCCTCCTCGTCGCTGGGGAGTCGGCTGATAACGGGGCCGAAGAACGCGACACCGTCCGGTGGCTCGAAGGCGATGATGGGCGTGCCGACGTCTTTTCCGGTGAGCGAGAGAGCGTGATCGGTTTCGGCCCGTATCTCGTCGTCGAGAGACGAATCATCCAGTGCTGCAGTGTGATGGGTGGGCAACCCGAGTCCTTCCAGGATCGGCCCCAGGAATTCTGCGGTGCCGCGATGTCCGTGGCTCGCTGCGTCGTCGGGCACCACCTCGGTGTCGAAGATGTGCGTTCCGAGAGCCTCGTACAGTGGCCCGACCGCGGCCGACCCATGCTCACGACGAACAGAGGCAGCAGCCCGCAACAGTCGTAGGCCCGCGGTGTGGCCGGCCTCGTACTCGGGTGGAAAGTGCGTGTCGTAGTCGATGTGGGAATTGAGCAGGCGCAGCGAGATGAATCGCCAGTCGACGGTGTAGTCGCGCTGGGCCTGGACCTTGCGGACCCACTTGCTGGTCATCCAGGCGAACGGGCACACCGGATCGAAATAGAAATCGATATCGGCCATCGAGTGGACGCTCCTTCTCTGGACGGAAGTTCTGTCCACTCGACGGTATACGCTTCCGCCAGAGTCAGCGGGCCACCTGCGCCGGTATCACCGAGACGGCAGGCCGCGGCAGGTTCCATCGGTTGCACCCGTCACGCAGTGCAGCGTCCACAGAGCGCACGACGGACGTCAGGTACGGGACGGAGTAGTTCATCCACTCCTCGGTCGATCCGCCGCTCAGAATGATGCGGTGTACCGGCGACCCGCACGTCGTGGACACGGATGTGCGGCGCAGCGCTTCCTCGGCGGCCGAAGCCCATTCGGCCGGGTCGCCGGAGTTGCTGACGTCGCTGTGGAGGCCGACCACCTGCACTCGGTGACCGCAGAGTGCTGCCGGCGCATCGCTGTCGAGGTAGACGTATTTGGTTCGTTGCGCGCACTGTGTCAATCGAGCGATCTGCGAATCCGAACCGACGACAAAACGGAACACCCCGCGGTGCACGGCACTGCGGATGCCGTCGGTGCCGGCTCCGCATCGAAACACTATGTGGTTCGGCCGAATCCCACTGAGCTGTACACGATCGAGCTCGTCGTCATCGTTCGCGAGGACGGTGACACCGGAGTTCCGTACCCAGGTGGCGAGACCGTGATCGCCGAGCGCGTTCGCGCGGACACCGAAACCGACCCCTGGAATGACCCGACGCATGAGGTGAATCGAATTGTGCAGTTGTGTCGAGTGATCGGGCGCTTCGAGCGAGAGTGTCATGCACTCAGATATACGCTCGCGCGAACCGCTCGGGCAGTTCGTTGACGGAGTTTTGACGCGACGTACCGAGATTCTTACGGGGTGCAGATGGTCGAGGCGCTTCTGTTACCGCGGTGTCAAGGTCATCGTCCCCCGCGTCAATTTCCCGTCAAGGCAGGGCTGTTCGCCTCCGATCGGGACGATGATCGACTGGAGGACCGCACTCGGTCCGGTATCGACGAGGAGATGTGTTCGATGACTCTGTTGGATTATCTGCCGTCGCTCAGAGGTGCACTGTCGTCGCGGTTGGATCATGCCGTGTGGCCGAGTACGACGCACTATCGACACGGTCGAGTGACGGTGGCAGGAATGTTTCTCGACGACATTGCCGATCGTTACTCGACGCCGGTGTGCGTGATCGACGAAACCAGCCTGCGCGGTAGGTGCAATCGCATCGCGCTCGGGTCGTTCACAGCCGAAATGCTCTACAGGCCAGGCAGTGTGCTGGCACCGGTTGTCGCGCGCTGGATAGGGGAGCAGCACTTGACGCTTGTCGTCGAGTCGATGGCAGCGTTGTCGTCGGCCCGGCAGCTCGGTGTCGATCCCTCGCACATCGTCGGCCGAGCGCACAGCGCACAGGCTGCAGATCTGCTTCTGTCACTTCCGGTGGGTGAGCGAGTGGGCCGAATCGTCGTCGCCGCAGGTCTTCACCGGATTTCGGATGCGGACCGTGCCGTAGCCGTCGCACAGTCGACTCTGGTCAGCACCGACGGCAATCGTGACTACGCGGAGAACGTCATCGCTCAGGTTGTCGATTGCCCTGCAACGGTATTCGACGGTGTCGAATGCAGCGCATCCACCCTCGACGGCGTGTTCGCACGGATCGTCGAGTCTCTCGGGGTGATGGCTCAGGCCTACCGAGATCACGGCGTGCTCGGCAATCGCCTGCATCTACGGATCGATTCTCCGACGGGACTCGATGCTGCGCTCCTGTCCGACGTCGTCGAAGACGCCATCGACGAAGGCTGCATTCGGCATCGCTTTCCGCGTCCGCAGCTTGCCGTCGAGACCGGGGAGTCGATCACCGACGCGTCCGTGGTGACGGTGTGCCGCGTCCGGTCGATCGACCGGACAGATTCACACAGAGTCGTCGTGGTGGTGGACGGTGGAACCGGTTGCGCCCCTGCCGGTCCGGCCGCGGCGGTCATCGCCAACCGTCACAGCCTGGGCGGCGAGGAAGTGTTCGTACTCGCCGATGGCAGTGATCCTCTGCGTCGGTGCGTCATCGACTCGGCAGTGTCGCTCCCGGCAGATGTTCGGGTCGGTGACGTCCTCGCGATCGCCGACGGTCCCGGCGACTGCCCGAGCGTCCTGACACTGTCCGACGGGCAGGCCCACCATCTGGATCTGCTCCCCGAGATGCCAGCTCCGGTCCGGTTCATTCCACGAGTCGATACCCCATTCCCGTCTCGGTGATGAGATGTCGGGGCTTGCCCGGATCGATTTCGAGCTTGCGTCGAAGTTGAGACATGTAGATCCTCAGATAGTTGGAGCCGTGATCGTGCCCGGGACCCCAGACAGTTCGGAGTAGTTCTTTCTGCCCCACCAGCTTGCCTGCATTGCGGGCCAGCATCTCGAGGACTCCCCATTCTGTACGCGTGAGATGCACGATCTCGCCGTCCCTGGTCACCCTCTTGGAGGCCAGATCGACGGTGAAGGACGAGGTGGTCACCAGCGGGTCCGTAGGGGACGTCGTGATGGCTCGTCTGCGGACAGCGACGCGTAGCCGGGCCAGGAATTCGTCCATCCCGAACGGTTTGGTGATGTAGTCGTCGGCACCGGCGTCGAGAGCGTCGATCTTGTCACCGCTGTCGGTGCGCGCGGACAGCACGATCACCGGAATCTCGCTCCATCCTCGCACACCGGCGAGCACGTCCAGGCCGCCGATGTCGGGCAGTCCGAGGTCGAGAATGACGACATCGGGGTGCTCGGACGCAATGGCGCGTAGCGCGCCGGTCCCGGTGGCCGCGGTGACGACGTTGTAACCGCGGGCGGCGAGGTTGATGCGCAGTGCGCGCACGATCTGCGGCTCGTCGTCGACAACCAGAACCTTGATCGCGGAACGGGATTCACCCATGGGTCTGCTCGGAGAGGTCGCTTCTGGCAGTCGATTCCGCTCGGGCCAATTCGACGGTCATGGTCGCCCCGCCACCGGCGGTATCGGACACCGTCACCGAGCCTCCCATGGCCTCGACGAAGCCGCGCACCACGGAGAGTCCGAGTCCGACGCCCGTGGTGTTGTCGCGGTCGCCCGATCGTTGGAAGGACTCGAACACAGCCTCTTCGCTTCCGGGAGCGATCCCAGGGCCGCTGTCGGCAACGGTGATCACCGCTCGGTCGCCGATGTAGGCGGCCCCGACCCGCACCGGCGATCCGGGTGCGTGTCGCAGCGCATTGTCGATCAGATTCGCCAGCACGCGCTCGAGCAGACCTGCGTCTGCGGAGACTGCGACGTCGTCGACATCGACGACGACGAGCTCGCGACCCGTGTGCGTTCCGACGAGCGCTGCGTCCACGGCGTCCTCGACGTACACGATGGACCGGCTCGGCTTGATGACCCCCGCGGCCAATCGCGATGAATCGAGCAGGTTGCCCACCAGACCCGTCAGCTGGTCGGTCGATTCCTCGATGGTCGCCAAGAGTTCAGCGGTGTCTTCGACCGAGAATTCCACATCGGTCGCGCGCAGACTCGACACCGCAGCCTTGACCGCGGCGAGCGGTGTTCGTAGGTCGTGGCTGACCGCGGACAGCAGCGCCCGCCGAAGACGGTCGACTTCCTTCAGGCCTGCGGCGGTGCTGGCCTCCTGAGCGAGTTCGGTCTGCCTGATCAGACCCATTGCCTGGTTGGCCACTGCGCTGAGCACACGTCGATCGTGAGCACCGGTTTTGGTACCGGCCAGGAGCAACGTGAAGGAACCGTCGGGGGTGTCGATCGCGGTGTCGGCGTCGTCGGGCACGGAGGGTGGAGAGTCACCGACGGATTCGACGATGACACCAGCACCTCTGATGATCGAGACCGCGCGCTGAGAGTACGTCTCGCGGACTCGTTCCAACAGCGTTCGAATGTCGCCGCCGCGCAACACAGTTCCGGCGAACAGTGTCAGGAGCTCGGCTTCCTGTGACGCTCGCCGTGCTTCGCGGGTGCGTCGGGCGGCCGCGTCGACGAGAAATGCCACCGCCACTGCCATGATGAGCAGCACAACGGTGGTGACGAAATTGTCGGGTTCGGCGATGGTGAAGCTGTACCGCGGATCGGCGAAGAAGTAGTTGAGCAACAATCCTGCGATCAACGCCGACAGTGCCGCGGGCGCAACGCCGCCCAGGAGCGCAACGGCGAGTACGACCATGAAGAACAGGGCACTCTCGCCGCCGAGATCGAGATATGGATCCACCAACAGCATCGCCAGGGCCGAGACGACGGGTACGACCACTGCGGCAACCCAGGACAGAATTCGTCGGTGCTTCGGGTTGGGCGGGATCAGCCGCCCGAGCCGAAAACCTCGACTGATCTGGTTGTGGGTGACCATGTGCACGTCGATCTTGCCCGAGTTCTGAATGACCGCATCGCCGATGCCCTCGTCCAGTATCCGGGCCCAGCGAGACCGCCGCGAGGTTCCGATGACGAGCTGGGTTGCGTTGGCCCCCCGTGCGAAGTCGAGCAGCGTGGTCGGCACGTCGTCACCGACGACACTGTGCATACTCGCGCCGAGGCTCGCTGCGAGTACGCGGACTTTCCCCATCTGCGGTGCCGAGACACCGGTAAGGCCATCGCCGCGGATGACGTGCAGCACCATCAGTTCTGCGCTGGACCGCGAGGCAATCCGGCTCGCACGACGCAGCAGGGTCTCGGACTCCGGTCCACCGGTCACCGAGACGACAACACGCTCGCGTGCCTCCCACGTGTCGGTGATGTCATGTGTACTACGGTATTTCGCCAACGCAGCGTCGACCTGATCGGCGATCCACAGCAACGACAGTTCGCGCAGGGCAGTCAGATTGCCCTGCCGGAAATAGTTGCTCAGCGCTGCGTCGACCTTCTCGGCTGCGTAGATATTGCCGTGGGAGAGTCTGCGGCGCAGCGCTTCTGGAGCCACGTCGACCAATTCGATCTGTTCCGCTGCCCGTACCACCGAATCCGGGACTGTTTCTCGTTGCGGCACACCGGTGATCTGCTCGACGACATCGTTGAGACTCTCCAGATGCTGCACATTCAGGGTCGAGACCACATCGATTCCCGCTGCCAGCAATTCCTCGACGTCCTGCCAGCGCTTCTCATGGGCGCTACCCGGGGTGTTGGTGTGGGCGAGTTCGTCGACGAGCACGAGGGAAGGCTCGCGTTCGATGATCGCTGCGACATCGAGTTCCTGAGCGATCGATCCGCGGTAGTGGACTATCCGCGGAGGAACCAGTTCGATGCCGTCCAGTAGTGCGGCGGTGCGGGCGCGGCCGTGGGTTTCCACCACGCCCGCGACCACGTCGCACCCACGTTCTTGCCTGCGGTGCGCTTCACCGAGCATCGCGAAGGTCTTACCGACCCCCGGCGCGGCCCCGAGATAGATGCGCAGCTCACCGCGATCGAGTCCGCCGGACCCCCGCTTGCCTGTCTTTTTTCCCATGTCGTCTACCCGCTGCCCTGGACCGTCGAGGCTCAGCTCGTTCCGCACCCCGGTGCCGTCAGTCCCAGAGCGACATTGAGCTCCGGCACGTTCACCGTCTCGTTGCCGAGAAACCCGAGCTGCCTGCCGTTGGTGTGTTCGGCCACCAGAGCCGTCACCGCGTCGACGCTCATATCGTTGACCTGCGCGACGCGTGGGATCTGGATCGCGGCGTAGGCGGGGCTGATATCGGGATCGATACCCGAGCCGGATCCGGTGACCGCGTCCACCGGCACAGCGGCCGGGTCGACGCCTTCACGCTCGGCGATGACGGCACGACGTTCCTCGATGAATGCCGCCAGTGCTTCGCTACTGGGGCCCTGGTTGGTCGGCAACGACGCGGCCGGGTCGCTCACGGCAAAGGCATCCTCGTCGGAGATGGATCCGGTCACTCGGTTGTGGAAGAACGGATCCGGCGCTCCCTCTTCGACCTGCGGGTCGACCCCGATCAGGCTGCTACCGACGATGCACCCGTTCGCGTCACGCAGCGGCGACCCCTCGGCAGAGCTGGATCCGATGCGGCTCACCGCCCATACCGCCGCTGGATACCCGATACCGACGATGACCGTCAGTGCCAGCAGCACCGACAGTCCTGCCACGATCTGACCGAGAAATCTCTGTACGAAACGCATGTCAGCCTATCCCTGGGATGAAACGAACGACGAGGTCGATGAGCCAGATCCCGATGAACGGGGTGATGACGCCGCCCACTCCGTAGAGCAGCAGATTGCGGCGCAGCAGTGTCGAAGCGCTCGACGGGACGTAACGAACACCCTTGAGCGCCAGCGGAATCAGCCCGATGATCACCAGAGCGTTGAAGATGACCGCGGACAGGATCGCCGATTCGGGGGTGGCGAGCCGCATGATGTTGAGGCCGTCGAGTTGTGGGTAGACGACGCTGAACATCGCCGGCAGAATCGCGAAGTACTTCGCGAGGTCGTTGGCGAGGGAGAACGTCGTCAATGCTCCGCGGGTGATCAGCAACTGCTTACCGATCTCGACGACCTCGATCAACTTGGTCGGATCGGAATCGAGATCCACCATGTTGCCGGCCTCTTTTGCGGCCGACGTTCCGGTGTTCATCGCGACGCCGACATCGGCCTGTGCCAGAGCGGGGGCGTCGTTGGTGCCGTCGCCCGTCATCGCGACCAGCCGGCCGCCTTCCTGCTCCTTGCGGATCAACGCAAGCTTGTCCTCGGGTGTGGCCTCGGCGAGGAAGTCGTCGACACCTGCCTCGGCTGCAATGGCTTTCGCAGTCCTCGGATTGTCACCGGTGACCATGACGGTCCTGATGCCCATGGCCCGCAACTGAGCGAATCGTTCCGCGATGTGGGGTTTGACGACATCGGAGAGTTCGATGACACCCAGTGCGCGGGCAGGACCGCCCTGGGGTGCAGTGGCGACCACCAGGGGTGTCCCGCCCATCTCGGCGATGCTGTTCGAGATGTCGTCTATCTCGACGGCGATCGAGGGACCGCCGTTGCTGCGCACCCATGCCAGCACCGAATCGGATGCACCCTTGCGGACCTGGGTGCCGTCGAGATCGATTCCGCTCATGCGGGTTTGGGCGGTGAAGGCGACGAACTCGCCGGTCTTCTCGGTGTCCGTGGCGTGCAGCGGCAACGAGTATTCCAGTCCGCACAGATCGACGATGCTGCGACCTTCGGGTGTGCCGTCGGCGAGTGAGGACAACCGTGCTGCTGCCGCGAGTTCGCCTGCCGTCGTGCCGGGTGCGGGATGAAGTCCGGTGGCGCGACGGTTGCCGAAGGTGATCGTGCCGGTCTTGTCCATCAAGAGCGTGTCGATGTCGCCCGCTGCCTCGACGGCGCGGCCGGACATCGCCAGGACGTTGCGCTGAACCAGTCGGTCCATACCGGCAATTCCGATGGCGGACAACAACGCTCCGATGGTGGTCGGAATCAGGCACACCAGTAGCGCGATCAGCTTGATCGGGTCTTGCTGCTCGCCGCCGTACGCGCCCATCGGTCCGATCGCGACGACGGCCAGCATGAAGATGATCGTCAGCGAAGCCAGCAGGATGTTCAGCGCGATCTCGTTCGGGGTCTTCTGGCGCGATGCACCCTCGACGAGGGCAATCATGCGGTCGACGAAAGTCTGGCCCTGGGCCGCGGTGATCCGTACGACGATCTCGTCGGAGAGCACTCCGGTGCCGCCGGTCACTGCGGAACGGTCACCGCCCGATTCGCGGACGACCGGCGCAGATTCGCCGGTGATGGCCGACTCGTCCACGCTCGCAATGCCTTCGATGACATCGCCGTCTCCCGGAATGATCTCGCCGGCCGAGACGACGACCTCGTCACCGACCTTCAATTCGGTGCCGGGAACCTCTTCGATGGTCCCGTTCGATGTCCGACGGCGCGCGACCGTGTCTCGCTTGACGGCACGCAGGCTCGCGGCCTGGGCCTTGCCTCGGCCCTCGGCCACGGACTCGGCAAGGTTGGCGAACAACAGCGTGAACCACAGCCACGCCGCTACGAGCCAGGAGAAAACGGAAGGATTGAGGACCGCCAGCACGGTGGTGACGACGGAGCCGATGAGTACGACGAACATGACCGGGTTGCGGGCAAGATGCCGAGGGTCGAGTTTGGCGAACGCGGACGGCAGTGACGTCCACATCTGCCGGGGGCTGAAGTAACCGGATCGAACCGGGGTGGGGGAGTCGTCGACGTCGGACTCGTCGTCGATGAGCCTGGATGAGGTGACGGTCATTGCAGTGCCTCTGCGATCGGGCCCAAAGCCAGGGCCGGGAAGAAGGTCAGTGCCGCAACAAGAACGGCGGTTCCGAGTACCAGTCCGGTGAACAGCGGTCCGGTCGTGGGAAGAGTTCCCGGGTTCGGAGCGGTGCGTTTGGACGTGGCGAGCGAACCGGCCAGTGCCAGCACGAAGATGATCGGCAGGAAGCGTCCGAGCAGCATCGCGATGCCCAGGGAGGTCTGGAACCAGTCGCTGGTGACGGTCAACCCGCCGAACGCGCTGCCGTTGTTGTTCGAGGCGGAGGCGTAGGCGTAGAGGACCTCGGTGAATCCGTGGATCGATCCCGGCGTGCCCGGGTCACCCGAATTGCCCTGGAAGCCGGTCGTCGAGGACAGGATCACGGTGATCGACGTGCCGATCAGAACCAATGCGGGCATCACGAGTACCGACAGTGCGGCGAGAGTGATCTGGCGCTGCCCGATCTTCTTGCCGAGATACTCGGGCGTACGGCCGACGAGGAGTCCACCCACGAACACCGCGATGATCGCCAGCACGAGCAGTCCGTACAGTCCGGTTCCGACACCACCCGGGGCGATTTCGCCGAAGAGCATGTTGAGCAGGACTGCTCCTCCGCCGAGCGGGGACATGCTGTCGTGTGCGGAATTGACTGCGCCGGTGGAGGTTCCCGTCGTTGCGACGGCGAAAAGTGTGGATCCGGGGATGCCGAACCGAACTTCCTTGCCCTCCATCATCGAACCTGCGGCCTGTGCTGCGACGCCGCGCGCACCGGACTCCGCGACGGCAGCGACGGTGAGGAGAGCTGCGAACAGCGTCGCCATGACTGCCAGCAGGGTCAGACCTTGACGACGGTCGCCGACCATCGTGCCGAAGGTGCGGGTCAGTGCCACCGGGATGAGCAGGATCGAGATGATCTCGACGACGTTGGACAACGGGGTCGGGTTCTCGAACGGGTGCGCGGAGTTCGCGCCGAGGATCCCGCCACCGTTGGTGCCCAGTTCCTTGATCGCTTCCTGTGACGCGACGGGAGCCAATGCATTGGAGACGGACGACCCGTCGAGCCCCGTCGAGGCGAAACCTGTGCTGAAGGACTGAATTACGCCTTGCGTCAGCAGAATCAGCGCGATGACGAACGACAGAGGTAGAAGGATACGTAGGATTCCTCGAACGAGATCGACCCAGAAGTTTCCGATCTCGCCGCCGGTCCGCACGCGCACGAAGCCTCGGATGACGGCGATGGCGACAGCGAGGCCGACTGCGGCAGAAACGAAGTTCTGCACTGCCAAGCCCAGGGGCTGTGTCAGGTTCGACATCGTCGTCTCGGGTGTGTACGACTGCCAGTTGGTGTTGGAGACGAAGGAGATCGCGGTGTTGAATGCGACCGACGGGCTCACTCCCGACAGTCCTCCGTTCAGTGGAAGTACACCCTGAATTCGTTGCAGCACATAGAGAAAGAGGACGCTCGCAGCAGAGAAGCCGAGTAGCGAGAGTGCGTATCCGACCCAGGTCTGCTGGGACCGTGGGTCGATCCGGCAGAGGCGGTAGATCAGCCTTTCGATACGAAGATCTGCCCACACGGTCGTGCCGCCGCGGGTGCGCTGCAGGGTGGCTGTACTCCCCGCGGCACCGAGGCTTCCTGCGTCTGTATCGACATCATGTTCGGTGGCAAAGACTTTCGCCATGTAGTCGCCGAGGGGCACGTACGCGATCGCCAGAACGACGACGACCACGAGGATCTGGAGCGATGCTGCCAGAGCTGCAGTCATGTTCTCAGAACCTCTCCGGGTCGAGCAGAGCGACGAACAGATAGATGACCACTGCGGCGGCGATCACCACGAGTACGACGTTGATGGTTCCGTCGAGCGTCATTTCGCCTTCGCCTTCGTAGTGGCAGTGGTCGCCAACGCCCGCAGGATCAGTGCACACACACCGAATCCCGCGGCCGTGACGAGGAGATAACCCAAATCAGCCATGAACGTTCGAGCCTCTTCGACATAGTGCGGTCCAACGCATCTTCAGCGCTGGCGGTCCAACGCATCATCAGCGCTGGCCGGAGGGCTTATGGCCCTCCGGTCACCGATATGTTTACGCCGTCGAAATTGGCCTGAAGACGATCCTTACGGATCCTTTACGCCTGGGAATTCAGTCATGACACAAATATGACGCGGCCTTTTAGTCAGCTCTCTCCCAGCAGAGCCGAGCGCTGCTCGGTGACGACCGCGCGGATCGCGTCGACCACTGCTGAGACCTCCGGTCGTCGCAAGGTTTCGGTGCGGGTGACGAGCCAGTAGGTCAGTTTCACCGCGATGGCGTCGGGCAGGATTCGTCGTAGGTCGGGGTGGCGGTCGGCCATGAAGCACGGCAGCAGTCCGATGCCCGCCGAGGCGCGAGTGGCCTCGACGTGGACGAAGACGTTGGTGGAGGTGACCGATTCGCGCATCGTCGGGGTGAAGTTGGGGGCCAGATCCAGATCGTCGACGTGCAACATGGAATCGATGAAATAGATGAACGGGTGTGCGGAGAGGTCGGCCGGCACCTGCGGCGTTCCGTGGTCCTCCAGATAGGCCTCGGATGCATAGAGGCCGAGTAGGTAGTCCCCGAGTCGGATGGCCTCGGCGCGATGCACCTGCGGTTGGCCGACGACGATCTCGATGTCCAGGCCAGATCGTTGCTGCGACGCCCGCCGGGTGACCGCGACGATCTCCACGGACACCCGCGGATGAGCACGTTGCACCCGCGCGGCGGCCGGAGCCGCGATGTAGGCGCTGAATCCATCGGTCGCAGAAATACGTACGACGCCCTCCAATGCACCTGCGTCGGTCGAGACGAGGGTCCGCAGTGCATCCTCGACGGCCTCGGCAGCGGCCAGCGCGCCGCGGCCCAGCTGTGTCAGTTCCCAGCCACCGGCACCTCGGGTCAGGACGCGGCCGCCGAGCGTGTCCTCGAGTGCGGCGATGCGTCGGGAAATGGTCGTGTGGTTGATCCCCAGGTCGTCGGCCGCGGAGCTGTAACGACCGGTTCGACTGACAGCGAGCAGCACCAGCAGGTCGTCTGCACTGGGGATCTTCGCGCCACCGAGCGTCATGTGTGCAGTTTTGCAGATCCGACCTGCGTTCATGGCTCTTGCGCCCACAAACATCTGCACCAATACTCAGAGCAACCCGCAGTTGTGTGGTCCATCACATGCATGAACGTGACGTGCTGAGTAACACAGGAGAAAACATGAGCGTCGATCAGCCGCTGACAGAACGACCCGAACCGGATCCCGATGCCACCCCCACAGGCCTCAAGAAGGTCGTCGGAGCATCGATGGCAGGCACCATCGTCGAGTGGTACGAGTTCTTCCTCTACGGCACCGCCGCAACACTGGTGTTCAGCAAGATCTTCTTCGCTGCCGGAACCAGTGAGCTCGACGCGATCCTCGCGGCCTTCGTCACCTACGCCGTCGGCTTCGTCGCCAGGCCGTTGGGCGGCATCGTCTTCGGCCACTACGGCGACAAGTACGGCCGAAAGAAGTTGCTGCAGTTCAGCCTCGTCCTCGTCGGCGGAGCCACATTCCTCATGGGCTGCCTACCGACCTTCGAGGCGATCGGCTACTGGGCCCCGGCCCTGCTGGTGACGCTGCGATTCATCCAGGGCTTCGCCGTCGGCGGCGAATGGGGCGGCGCGGTTCTCCTCGTCGCAGAACACAGCCCCAACAAGTCTCGCGGATTCTGGGCCAGCTGGCCGCAGGCAGGCGTCCCCGCAGGCAACCTGCTCGCCACCGTCGCGCTGCTCGTTCTGACCACCACCCTGTCCGACGAGGCCTTCCTCAGCTGGGGCTGGCGCGTCGCGTTCTGGCTCTCCGCCGTCATCGTCTTCGTCGGCTACTACATCCGCACCAAGGTCTCCGACGCCCCGATCTTCCTCGAGGCCCACAAGCAGGCCGAGGTCATCAAGGCCGCGTCGTACGGCGTCTTCGAGGTCGTCAAGCGTTACCCGCGTGGCGTCTTCACCGCGATGGGACTGCGCTTCGGTGAGAACGTCATGTACTACCTCGTCGTCACCTTCTCCATCACGTACCTCTCGGTCGAGGTGGGTACCGATACCTCCACGATCCTGTGGTGGATGCTGATCGCCCACGCGATCCACTTCTGCACGATTCCGTTGGTGGGCAAGCTCGCCGACCGCGTCGGTCGTCGCCCGGTCTACTTCGCCGGTGCCGTCACCGCGGCCACGTGGGGCTTCTTCGCCTTCCCGATGATGAACAGCGGCCACAACGTCGTCATCATGCTGGCCATCATCATCGGCCTGATGTTCCACGCCTTCATGTACGCCACACAGCCGGCCATCATGGCCGAGATGTTCCCGACGCGGATGCGGTACTCCGGTGTGTCCCTCGGCTACCAGGTCACCTCGATCGTCGCCGGTTCGCTGGCCCCGATCATCGCCGTGAAGTTGCTCGACGTCTACGGATCGTCCGTCCCGATCGCGGTGTACCTCGCCGTGGCCTGCGCCATCACCGTCGTGGCGGTCGTCGTCGCTCGGGAGACCAAGGGACTGGCGCTCGAGAGCATCGACATCGCCGACGCCAAGAACCTGGCCACCGAGGCCGAGCTGGCGAAGGCCGGTCTCAAGTGACCGACCTGAACGGACGCTCCGCCCTCGTCACCGGGGGAGCGTCCGGCATCGGGGCCGCCTGCGCTCGCGAGCTGGCCGGCCGGGGTGCACACGTCACCGTCGCCGATGTGAACGACGTTGCGGCAAAAGAATTGGCGTCGGAGATCGGCGGTGACGTCTGGTCGGTGGATCTGCTCGACACCACCGCGCTGGACGACCTCCGCTTGGACGTCGACATCCTGGTCAACAATGCGGGCATCCAGACCGTCGCACCGATCGTCGACTTCGACCCCGGCGCGTTCCGCAGAATTCAGACGCTGATGGTCGAGGCTCCGTTCCTGCTCGTTCGAGCTGCGTTGCCGCACATGTACTCTCGCGGCTTCGGTCGAGTGATCAACCTGTCGTCGGTGCACGGACTGCGGGCCTCGGAATTCAAGGTCGCCTACGTCACCGCCAAGCACGCACTGGAAGGACTGTCGAAAGTGACGGCCCTCGAAGGTGCCGCCCACGGAGTGACGAGCAACTGCGTCAACCCGGGATACGTCCGAACGCCGCTGGTGGAAAAACAGATCGCCGACCAGGCCAAGGCACACGACATCCCCGAGAACGAGGTACTCGAGAAAGTCCTGCTGACCGAGGCCGCCATCAAGCGACTCGTCGAACCGGACGAAGTCGCCTCACTGGTTGGCTGGTTGACCTCCGAGAACGCGGGCATGGTCACCGGCGCGTCGTACACCATGGACGGTGGTTGGTCGGCTCGCTAGATTCGGTGTCGCCCGCTCGGCGTCAATGGACCACTGCATACGTCTGGACGCAGCAATGTGCCATTGACGCAGAGCGCGCCGCCGCGTGAATGGACCACTGCATACGTCTGACCGGTGCAATGGTCCATTGACGCGAACGGGGTAGACGCGAACGGGGTGGGCGCGCGGCCCCGGTTGACGCGGGCAGGCGAATGGCAACACCCTAGAACAGCAAGAAGCCCCCGTGACGTGTCACGGGGGCTTCTCTGGCGGAGGATAGGGGATTTGAACCCCTGAGGGCGTTAACCCAACCCGCGTTCCAGGCGAGCGCCATAGGCCACTAGGCGAATCCTCCGTGGGGGAGCTTACCCGGTTACCCCCACCATCTCCCAAATCGGGAGGCGTGAAGGGTGGTGATGCGTTGCCCGACGGGAGGCGGCTACACTTTCTAACGGATCCCGCGCGGCGCGCATCCTGTGAACTCCCCCAGGGCCGGAAGGCAGCAAGGGTCAATGGGCTCTGCCGGGTGCGCGGGGTCCCCTTTATTTCAGTGACATCAACACTGTCCGGGGAACCAGTCACCGAGAGGCCGCTCCGCATGTCAGCGCAAACCCAGTTGGGTCTGATGAACCATGAGGAGCTCGCCTCCGAGCACGAGCGGCAGAGCGCGAAGTACACGCAGCTCAAGACCGAGAAACTCGCACTCGACCTCACCCGTGGCAAGCCGTCACCCGAGCAGCTCGATCTCGCAGCCGACCTGCTGACGCTCCCGGGCGCGGATTTCAAGGACGGCAACGGCACCGATTGCCGCAACTACGGCGGCCTTGCCGGCCTGCCGGAACTGCGGGCCATCTTCGGTGAACTCCTCGGCATCCCGGTGAAGAATCTGCTGGCCGGCAACAACGCCAGCCTCGAGATCATGCAGGACCTCGTCGTCTGGGCGCTGCTGCACGGTTTGCCCGACTCGCCGCGAGCCTGGTCGGCCGAGCCGAACGTGCGCTTCCTGTGCCCGTCCCCCGGCTACGACCGGCACTTCGCGATCACCGAGAGCTTCGGCATCGAGATGATCCCCGTTCCCGTGGGACCCGACGGCCCGGACGTGCACGAGATCGCCAACCTGGTGGCGTCGGATCCGCAGATCAAGGGCATGTGGGTGGTCCCGAACTACTCGAACCCCACCGGTGCCGTGTACTCGGAGGACGTGGTTCGCGCGCTGGCCACCATGCCCACTGCTGCACCCGACTTCCGTCTGTTCTGGGACAACGCCTACGCGGTGCATCCGCTGACCGAGGAATTCGCGCCGTCCTACGACGTCATCGGCATGGCCGCCGAGGCCGGTTTCCCCAATCGTGCGTTCGTGTTCGCCTCGACGTCGAAAGTCACGTTCGCCGGTGCGGGCGTCAGCTTCTTCGGCAGCTCCGAGGAGAACCTCGCCTGGTATCAGAAGCACCTCGGCAAGAAGAGCATCGGCCCGGACAAGCTGAACCAGCTGCGGCACCTGCGTTTCTTCGGTGATGCCGAAGGTGTGCGGGCCCACATGGCCAAGCATCGAGAGATCCTGGCTCCCAAGTTCGCACTGGTGCAGCAGATTCTCGAGGACCGGCTCGGTGCGTCGAAGATCGCATCGTGGACCGAACCCAAGGGCGGTTACTTCATCAGCCTCGACGTGCTCGAGGGCACGGCCGCGCGGTCGATCGCGCTGGCCAAGGACGCCGGAATCGCTCTGACCGCCGCCGGTTCGGCCTTCCCGTACGGAAAAGATCCGGAAGACAAGAACATTCGCCTCGCCCCGAGCTTCCCCTCACTCGGTGAGCTGGAGAAGTCGATGGACGGCGTCGCGACCTGCGTATTGCTGGCCGCGACCGAAAAGTTGCTCGAAGGCTGACGCACGTGAGCGGAACCTCGTAGCCTGCTACGAGGTTCCGCTCACATGCGGCGAAGCCGCTCAGTGCCCGACGACTACCGCACCTTCGGGAGCCGAAGGCAACGGTCCGTTCTTCAGAAGCGTGGCCGAGAGCACCGCGCCGAGCAGGAAGATTCCCGACGCCCACCAGAACGTGGTGGTGTAGCTGGCGATCTCCGCGTTGGCCTGCAGCAGTGCCGCATCGGTTGCCGTCGCCATGTTCGAGCTGACGTAGCTGGTCGCCGCATTGGCGGCCACGGTGCTCAGCAGCGCGGTGCCGATCGAACCACCGACCTGCTGCATCGTGTTCACCGTTGCCGATGCGACGCCGGAGTCGTCCGGATCGACGCCCGAGATCGCGCCCTGCATGGCCGGGGCCATGGTGGCACCGAGGCCGAGGCCCATGATGACCAGGCCGGGCAGGATGTGCGTGACGTAGCTGCTGTCGACGTCGATCTGCGTCAGCAGTGCCATGCCGATGGACGCCACGACCAGGCCGGTCGTCATCAGGATGCGGGGTCCGAAGCGGGGGAGAACCAGCGCGGTCGACAGTGTCGCGGTGAGGATCAGCGACGCGATCATCGGCATGAACGCGAACCCGGTGGTGATGGGTGTGTACTTCAGCGTGTTCTGCAGGTAGTAGGTCAGGAACAGGAACACTGCGAACATGCCCGCGCCGGTGACGAATACGGCGAGGAACGACCCTGCACGAGTCCGGTTCAGGACGATCCGCAACGGCAGCAACGGATGCTCGACGCGCATCTGGATGGTCACGAACACCGCGAGCAGCACCACACCTGCGGCCAGGAATCCGAGGGTGACCGCGTTGCCCCAGCCGTCGGACTCGGCGTGAGCGAAGCCGTAGACGATGGAGAACAGTGCGGCCGAGACGGCGAGGGTGCCGGGGATGTCGAGCTTGGGCCGGACATCGACCTTGTGCTTGGCCAGGAACAGGAACCCACCGACGAAGGCGAGCGCGGCGAAGATCAGGTTGACGTACAGGCTCCAGCGCCAGTTGGCCCATTCGGTGAGCATGCCGCCGAGCAGCAGGCCGAGAGCGCCGCCGCCGCCGGCGATGGCACCGAAGATGCCGAATGCCTTGGCGCGTTCCTTGGTGTCGGTGAAGGTGGTGGCCAACAGGGACAGGGCCGCGGGGGCGAGCAGAGCGCCGAAGAGACCCTGACCGGCGCGAGCCGCGACGAGCATGCCGAAGTTGACGGCCGCGCCGCCCACTGCCGACATCAGCGCGAAGCCGACGAGCCCGATGAGGAAGGTGTTGCGTCGTCCGAAGAGGTCGCTCAGTCGTCCACCGAGCAGCAGCAGGCTGCCGAACGCGAGTGCGTACGAGGTGACGACCCAGGAGCGGTCGGCGTTGTCGAAGCCCAGGTCGAGCTGGGCGGCAGGGAGTGCGATGTTCACGATGGTCGCGTCGAGCACGACCATGAGCTGAGCCAGTCCGAGCGTCGCGAGAATCAGCCAACGATTCCGATGCGAACGTTCGTCGACCGGCGAGGTGGTCGACGTGGCGTCGCCCACGTTCTCCGATGAAAGGGTGGTCATAGTGTCCTCGGTTCGACTATGCGGAGGTGTACCCTCCGGTTGTAGAGCTAAGGTAGCAGCTAAGCGGAGGAATGTCCTCCGCTTATCGGGTGAAACGGACATCGAATGAGTGTGAGAGCGGACACAGCGGCATCGAAGCCGCTACGGGCAGATGCCGAGCGAAATCGACGACGCATCGTCGACGCGGCCCGTGAGCTGTTCGCCTCGCACGGCATCGACATCACGCTCGACGACGTCGCAGCGCACGCCAAGGTGGGCGTCGGCACCGTCTATCGACGCTTTTCGTGTAAGGAAGAACTGATCGACGGCGTGTTCGAGCAGCGTCTCGAAGACATGCTCGCCACCGCACAGCGCGCGCTCGAGGCCCAGGATCCATGGGAGGGGCTGGTGCAGTTCCTGACCGATGTGTGTGAGGGAATGTCGGCGGACCGCGGTCTCGGTGACGTCGTCCTCGGGTCCGACGAGGGCTGCCGCGGTATTGCTCAGGTTCGCTCGCGCATCGATCCGTTCTTCGAGAAGATCGTCGATCGAGCACTGGCCTCCGGGCAGCTACGGCCGGACGTGGCGGTCAACGACTTCTATCCCGTGCTCGGCATGATCGGCTCGTGCGTCGAATTCTCCAGCGCCGTCGACGCCGCCAACTGGCGTCGCTACTTCACTGTGTTGCTCGACGGCTTGCGGGGTGACGGCATCCCCCGATCGGCTCTGCCGGGGCGTCCGTTCACCAGCGACGAGGTCGACACGGCCAAGACGGCAATGCATCGCCGACGTCGCTGATCGTGAGGAGCCCGAACCAGCCCCTATGCGTTGTGTGGTGCATCACGTAAGGTGCGTCACGATAAGTGCTACACGGGGTAGCGCTCACTTGAAGACAAGTGATCGACGTTGGGGGTTTCCAGGGTGCGGTACAAGCGCGTGTTCGGTTCGGCCGTCGCAGTGGCGGCAGTGTTCATCGGGGTGACGGCACCGGCCGTGTCGGCTGCTCCGTCCACGGGTTCGACCGTCGAATCCGACTTCTACGTTCCACCGAGTCCGCTGCCCGCAGGCTCGCCGGGTGACGTGATTCGGTCGGAGCCGTCGAATCTGGCTCTGTCGGTCCCCGGAATCGGCGGTCCGCTGCCCGGCGCGGCAACGCGAATCATGTACCGCAGCACCGATTCCAACGATGCAGCCAATGCCGTCACGGGAACCTACATCGATCCTGCCGCGGAGTGGACCGGGCCCGGCCCGCGTCCGCTCGTCGTCCTCGCCCCGGGAACCCAGGGTCAGGGTGATCAGTGTGCGCCGTCGAAGATGCTCAACAACGTCATCACCTACACCCCGCCGCTCGGCTTCATGGTCGAGTACGAGGTGCTCGCGGCGTACTCGCTGCTCTCGCAGGGATACGGCGTGGTCATCACCGATTACGAGGGTCTCGGTACACCGGGTGCGCACACCTACGTCAACCGCGCCTCGGAAGCTCACGCTGTGCTCGACGCGGCCCGCGCGGCGCAGAACCTGCAGGGCACGAAGATCTCCGCTGACGGCCCGGTGGCCGCGTACGGCTACTCCCAGGGTGGTGGCGCAGCCGCTGCCGCAGCGGAACTCGCCGATGAGTACGCACCCGAGATGAATCTCGTCGGCACCTACGCAGGCGCACCTCCCGCGGATCTGAAGGCGACCCTCGAGCAGGTCGACGGCACCATCTTGACCGGCGTCATCGGATACACCCTCAACGGTCTGCTCAACTCCGACCCCGGCCTGCGGCCCATCATCGACGAGAACATCAACGACGCAGGCAAGGCCATGCTGAATCTGGTCGCGAATCAGTGTGTCGGAGAAACGATTCTGAACGTCGGGCTGCACCGCACCAACGAGTACACCAAGACCGGTGAGCCGTTGTCGGTGGTGCTGGACAGGCTGCCCGTCGCTCAGGAGGTCCTGGCCAAGAACAAGATCGGCGAGCGGACGCCGAATGCTCCGGTGCTGATTCAGTCCGGTACGTCCGACGACATCGTTCCCCACGGACAGGCCGTCGGACTGGCCGGTGACTGGTGCGGCAAGGGTGCCACCGTGCAGCTGAGCGCCGCGCAGGTTCCGGCCATCGTGCCGGGTTCCGGTGCAGGACACCTCATTCCGGACCTCCTCGGCCTCGGCGAGGCGCAGAACTGGATCAAGGACCGGTTCTACGGAGTGCCCGCGCCGTCCAACTGCTGATCTGTCGAAGTACGGCCCGTGCGAATCAGCGCGGGCCGTACATGATCACCGCGACACCGATCAGTGCGATCGACGCACCGGTGATGTCCCAGCGGTCGGGTCGAAAGCCGTCGAGCACCATCGCCCACACCAGAGATCCAGCGACGAACACTCCGCCGTACGCGGCGAGGATGCGACCGAAGTTCGCGTCGGGCTGGAGGGTGGCGACGAAGCCGTAGGCGCCGAGGGCGATCACGCCCGCTCCCGCCCAGAGCCACCCGCGATGCTCGCGGATTCCCTGCCACACCAGCCATGCCCCACCGATCTCGAACACGGCTGCCACCGCGAACAGCATGACCGACCTCACAATGTTCATGCGACAAAGGCTCCCACAGCAGCGACTCGGTGTAGAAGGATGCGTTTGGGGGTACAGGCCTACAGGCCCCGCGTCGAGGGCCGATTCGGTAGGGGTGAGTGGTACATGCGGGACAGTTACACGGAGGCGCTGGACTCACTGGCGTCGAACCTGTCCGAAATGTCGAGAATTGCCGAAAAGGCGATGGTCGACGCCACCAGTGCGCTGCTGACCGCCGATATCGTGCTGGCCGAGCAGACCATCGAATACCGCGAGGAGATCGACGCACTCGCGGCCGACTGGGAACACGGAGCCTTCGGCTTCCTGGCCCTGCAGGCACCCGTTGCCCACGATCTACGACGCGTCGTCTCCGGAATCAACATCGTCGCCGATCTGCAGCGGATGGGCGGCCTCGCCGTCCACGTCGCAGAACTGGTCCGTCGTCGCCATCCCGCGCACGTACTGCCGCCCGAGGTCGAGGGTGTGTTCGAGCAGATGGGTCGAGTTGCCGTCGCGCAGGCGGAGGCAACGCAGCGCGTCCTGGAAACCCGAGACGCCGAACTCGCCGCCGACCTGCGAATCCAGGATCAGGAAATGGACGCGCTGCACCGCAGCCTGTTCATGCTGACCTCCGCACCCGACTGGCCGCACGGCGTCCCGGCCGCAGTGGACATCACGCTGCTCGGACGCTTCTACGAGCGATACTCCGACCACACCGTCGAGGTCGCCAAACGAGTCATCTTCCTGGTGACCGGCGATCGCCTCACCGACGAGTCATAGTCTGCGCGAACGGCCCGAAGATGGCAGGATCGGCACGATGAAACGTGACGTCTCTGCGTACCTCGATGTCGACGTGACCGAGGCCAGCACCCTCGAGTTCCAGATCGCAATCGCTCCGCATCCAGGAACCGATGTGTGGGAAGCACTCTCGTTCACACTCGACGGTCAGCCGATCGAAGCGCAGGAGATCAGCGGTGCACACGGCACCCGCATCCACAAGATCCACGCCGGAGTCGGCAAGCTCGAGGCGTCGTACTCGGCAACGATCTACGGCAACACCGAGCCTGCTCCGGTCTCCGATTACGACCTCTCGCTGTACCTGCGGCCCAGCCGATACTCCGAGGCAGACAAGTTCTTCGGCTTCGCGGCAACGGAATTCGGGTCCTACCCGCCGTCGGAGAAGCTGCTCGCCGAGGTCTCGTCCTGGGTCGGAGCGCGGCTGAGCTACGTACCGGGCAGCAGCGACCCCATCGACGGCGCGGTCGACACCCTCCTCGCCGGTGCCGGAGTGTGCCGCGACTACACCCACCTCGTGGTGGCACTGCTGCGCGCAGTCAACGTCCCCGCTCGCCTGGTCGCGGTGTACGCACCGGGCTGCGACCCGATGGACTTCCACGCTGTCGCCGAAGCATTCGTCGAAGGACAGTGGCGAGTGGTGGACGCGACGTGCCTCGCACCGCGATCGACCCTGGTGCGCATCGCCACCGGACGCGACGCAGCCGACACCGCCTTCCTCGACAACCACGGCGGATCGATCATCCTCAACAGCGCCGTCGTCGGTGCCGTCGTCGACGGCCCGCTGCCCTTCGACGACATCACCCAGTTGGTCTCGATCACCTGACCTGCACGCTCTGCTCCTGGCGCCCGCCATCGCAGGGCATGGCAGGATCGATCTCATGTCTCGCACACTGCACCTCGTCGGCGATCCTGAGGCCGATGCACTGCTCGCCGAGGATCCGTTCGCACTGCTGATCGGCATGCTGCTCGATCAGCAGGTACCGATGGAATCGGCGTTCGCAGGACCGAAGAAGCTCGTCGATCGTCTCGGTGACCTGAAAGTCGACACCGTCGCCGACGCCGATCCAGAGGAATTCGCGGCCCTGTGCGCGCAGACCCCGGCCGTACATCGGTTCCCGGGTTCGATGGCCAAGCGCATCCAGGGGCTCGCGGCGTTCCTGGTCGAGAACTACGACGGGAAGCCGCAGGAGATCTGGACCCGCGACGATCCCGACGGTGCCGAAGTGCTCAAGCGTCTCAAAGCGCTCCCCGGCTACGGCGATCAGAAGGCCCGCATCTTCCTCGCACTGCTCGGCAAGCAGATGGGTGTCACGCCCGACGGGTGGCGCAAGGCCGCCGGAGCGTACGGCGACGACGGTGCGCGTCGATCCATCGCCGACGTGGTGGACGAGAAATCGCTGCTCGAGGTACGCGAGTTCAAGAAGGCAGCGAAAGCCGCAGCCAAGAACAAGTAAGTCTGTCGGCGCCCGTCGATACAGTGACCAGAACTTTCACCGGGGGGCGAGATGACCGAGAGTATCGGGACCTACGAGGGCTGGCTGGCGTCTCTCGACGAGGACGCACTGACCGATCTGCTGCACCGTCGGCCGGACGTGGCCACCGACCCGCCACCGCGCTCGTTCGGCTTGCTCGCGCAGTTGCTCGGTGCACCGTCTCGGGTGTCGATGCTGCCGCGTCGACTCGACAGCGGCGCGCTCGCTCTCCTCGAATTGTTCGCGCTCATGGGCGATCTGAGCCGCGCCGAGATCGGGCACTGGGCCAGTGAGGGCCCGATCAACGAGACACCGCACATCGATGCCGCTCTCGCCACACTGACGGCCTACGGGTTGATCTGGCCGCACTCCTCACCCGGCGCAGGCACCGTCGAGTATTCGGCCATCGATCTGTCCGGGGTGTTCTCGCATCCGTTCGGACTTGCCCGCAGGCAGCGAAAGCTGTTCCTGCACTGCGCCGTCGAGCAGGACCGGCTGGCTGTGCTGTCGATCCTCGGTATCGACCCGACGCTCGAGCGAGGGGCGCGCGCCGACTCCGTTGCAACTGCGATGACGCCCGAGCGTATCCGCGCACTGTTCGACGGCGGGCCGGAGGAGATGCGAGAGATGTTGTCTCGCTTCGTCGATGGTAAGCCGGTGTCACTGATCTTCGATGTTCCTCCGACTGCGGGCGCAGCCGCGTTCGAGCGGGGATTGTTGTATCGACTCGACGGGCACCGTGTCGAGATGCCGCTGGAGGTGAGCATCGCCCTGCGAGGGGTCGGGTGGCGTCTGCCCATCGAACTCACGCCGCCGACCTTCGACACCCGAGTGCTCTCGCACGACGACGTGCGGCGCACTCGTTCCATTGCGCTGCTGCAGTTCTGCGAACACACGCAGGCATTGCTGACGACCGTCGACGCCGACGGCCTGACGACGATGAAGACCGGTGGCATCAGTGCCAAGGAGCTCCGGTCTCTGACGAGCAGGCTGGGATTCGCCGACGAACACGACACCGCGTTGATGCTGATGCTGGCACACGAAGCCGGGCTGCTGGCCGAACGCGGAAAGACCGGCGTCGCGTTGACTGCGGCCTACGAGACGTGGTCGACGAGCACCCGAGCCGAACAGGCGGCCACGCTGGTGACCGCGTGGTGGAGTTCGCCTTTCACTCCCACTCACCGAGTGCCCCGTGCGTCGCAGAAGACGGTTCCGGTGCTCAAGAAGATGCTCGACGACCCCGCGGCAGCGGACCTGCGCGCGACGGCGCTGACAGCTCTGCTCCGATACGAGGACGCCGACTCACCGGTGACGGTTCTGCGCGATTCCGAGGACTTCGACCGGTACCTGGACTGGCACATCCCGGTCGTCTCGACGAGCGCCGGGCCCGGTCACGTGCACGCGCTGTGGCTGGAGGCCGGTCGACTCGGGATACTGGCCGACGGTGCGCCGACCGATCTGTGCCGCACGCTCACCGAGTTTTCTGCGGGTCGAGACGGTGACCCTCGCGAAATTCGTGCGGCTCTGGCCGCACAGTTGCAGGACATGGCCGAGTGGGTTCCGTTCTCCGTACGGCTGCTGCCCGATTCCACGGCGGTGGTGACCGGGCCACCCAGTACCGAAGTGGCGTCGATACTCGGCGCGGCCGCGCAGCCCGAGTCGAGGGACGTCGCATCGGTCTGGCGGTTCACCCCGGCGACCATCCGGGGTTTCTTCGGCACCGGCGGCACCGGCGAGGCGTTGATCGATGCCTTGACCGCGATGGCCGACACCGACCTGCCTCAGGCTCTGAGCTACACGATCCGGGACTGCTGGCGCACCTACGGCGCACTGGCCGTACGCAGGATTCCCTGCGCCATCGTCTCCGAGGACGTCGTTCTACTGACGAACATCGAGACCGACGAGTCCCTGGCCGTGCTGCAGTTCCAGCGCCTCGCGCCCACCGTCCTCGTCAGTTCGGCCACGCCGATCGACACCATCGCCGTGCTCCGCAGGAACGGATACTCCCCGGTGCGGCACTCCGACACCGGGCAACTCCAACTCGACAGCGCACCTCGGGTCCGCGCGGGAGACAACCGGCCGACGCATCGTGCCGTCCATCCGGCGCAGCATCGACGCGAACCACGAGAACTCGCGCGGCTCCTGCTGGCCGGTGGCAGCGGCACCGTCGACGAGGCACGAGTGAGGTCTGCACTGGACTCCCACAGCCGGCTGCTGCCCCGTGAGCTCGATCTGTTGACCGACGCCGCAGCGCGCGGCACACCCGTCTCCATCGACTACCAGAACTCCAGGGGAGCCATCGTGCGGCACGCGATCTCGGATGCGCTGCAGGACGGCCACTGGCTGTACGCGCTCTCGGAATCGACCGGCGGCCGCGAGAGCTTCGCCATCATGAACATCAGAGCGGTATCCACCGGCCCACAATGACCGGCGATGCAACCGTGTCCGTGGTCGCCGGTACCCTTTCGGGCGTGGCCCTCTACCGGAAGTACCGTCCTGCGACGTTCGCCGAGGTCGTCGGTCAGGAGCACGTCACCGAGCCGATCAGCGTGGCGTTGGACAGCAACAGAATCAACCACGCCTACCTCTTCTCCGGGCCGCGCGGCTGCGGAAAGACCTCCTCGGCGCGCATCCTCGCCCGATCGCTGAACTGCGCCGAAGGTCCGACGTCGACGCCCTGCGGCGTGTGCAACTCCTGCGTCGCCCTCGCGCCGGGCGGACCGGGCAACTTCGACGTCGTCGAGATGGACGCGGCCAGCCACGGTGGCGTCGACGATGCCCGTGATCTGCGAGACAAGGCCGTGTACGCCCCGGCCGAATCGCGCTACGTCATCTTCATCATCGACGAGGCACACATGGTGACCCCGGCAGGCTTCAACGCGCTGCTCAAGGTCGTCGAAGAACCACCCGAGCACCTCGTCTTCATCTTCGCGACCACCGAGCCCGAGAAGGTGCTCCCCACCATCCGCTCGCGTACCCACCACTACCCGTTCCGGCTGCTCGCGCCGTCGACGATGCGCGTTCTGCTGGAGAAGATCTGTGGCCAGGAACAGGTCCCGGTCGAGGATGCGGTCTACCCGTTGGTCATCCGCGCAGGCGGCGGTTCGCCCCGTGACTCGCTCAGCGTCATGGATCAGCTCCTGGCCGGAGCCGGGCCCGAGGGCGTCACGTACCCGCGGGCACTGTCACTCCTTGGCGTCACCGACGTCGCACTGATCGACGAGGCCGTCGACGCATTGGCCGCCGGCGACGGCGGCGCACTGTTCGGCACCGTCGACAAGGTGATGGACGCGGGCCACGACCCGCGTCGCTTCGCCATCGACCTCCTCGATCGCATGCGAGACCTGATCCTGATGAAGGCCGTGCCCGACGCCGGAGAACGCGGTCTGGTCGACGTGCCGGGCGACGTACTCGAGCGACTGCGTGACGAGGCCGATCTGTTGGGTTCGGCGACGCTGACTCGCTACGCCGAGATCGTGCACTCCGGACTCGGCGAGATGCGCGGTGCCACGGCCCCGCGTCTGCTGCTCGAAGTGATGTGCGCCCGCATGCTGCTGCCCTCGGCCTCCGATGCGGAGTCCGCGGTGCTGCAACGACTCGAACGCGTCGAACGTCGCTTGGACGTCACCCTTCCGGCGGGGGAGCAAGCAGCCGTCGCGCAGGCAGCCGCGGATCCGACGCGACCGCAGTTGCAACCCACCGAGGAACCCGCACCCTCGGGTCCGGCACCGGTGAGCAAGTTCCAGCGACCGTCGCAGCGCCCGCCGGCAGCGCCCGCTCCCGTGGTGCCCGCACCGGCGCCAGCTCCCGTAGCGCCCGCACCCGCTGCCTCTATTCCGGCACCGGCACCGGCGCCCGCTCCGGAACCCGAGCCGGCCCCGACACCCGAACCGGCCCCGGAACCCGAGCCGACTCCGACCCCGGAACCTGAGCCGACTCCGACCCCGGAACCCGAGCCCGTCCCGACACCCGAGCCGACCCCAGAACCTGAACCGGCACCCGAGCCGACTCCGGAATCTGTTTCTGCACAACAGGACTCGGTTCCCGCCGCCTCGGTGCCGCACGAGGATTTTCCGCCGGAGCCCGAGGACGATTACGGCCCCGAACCGGATCCCGTGTTCGAGCCGGAACCGGAACCCGTGGCGGCCCCTGCAGCCGCGTCGAGCGAGCCCGATGCAGCTGCGGTTCGCGCGGTGTGGTCCGAGGTGCGCACGAAGGTACGAGACCGCAGCCGGACCGTCGAGGTGATGCTCTCCGGTGCCTCGGTGCGCACCGTCGAGAACGGCACCATCACGCTCGGCCACGACTCGGCACCGTTGGCCAAGCGGCTGGAGGAACCCCGCAACGCCGACGTCATTCGCGACGCTCTGCGTGACGTCTTCGGCGTCGAATGGTCGGTGGTGTGTCTGGTCGGTGCCGCGGCACCACCGGAACAGTCATCAGCAAAAAAAGATGAACCGGCAGCGAAACCCGCGTCGCTGCCGAAGTTCTCGAGGCCGAGCCAGGCAGGGGCTCCCCGTCCCACGTCGGACGGGTTCGGATCAGCGGGCGACGGATCCTCGGCGGGCATCGGGGCGGACGATATTCCGATGCCGGAAGCGCCGGACTACCCCGACGAGCCCGAGCCGATAGGCCCACCGCCACCGGAGACCCCGGAGGACGAGGAAGAGCTGCTCAAGGCCGCGGCCGAGCCTGCCGATCCGACGGTGCGCCGAGACCCGGAAACCGTCGCGATGGAGCTGCTGGTCAGCGAGCTGGGAGCGGTTCCGCTCAAAGAGATCTGATCGACGGGCGCGTCAGCCGACGGTGAGATCCTCGTTGTCGGCGAACACCAAGCGGCCACTGTCGAGTGCCACGGCCCAACGCCGTGCCACCGCCCAGTCCCGTGAGGTGGTGTCGGGTGTCTGAACACCGAAGTCCTCGACGATGGCTCCGGTTTCGTAGGCGTCCTGACCGGCCTCGTCGTCGGTGCCGGTGGAGTGAATGCGTACTTTGACGCGAGCGCCCACGGTCAGTTCGTCGTCGGTTTCCATGGAGGTCTTCTTCCGCGCTCGGTAGATCTGATCTATCGGGGTGTCCCGAGCCGACTTCGTTCAAACCTCAACAGTCGGATCGGTCATGGAGGACGCTCGTTTCGGTCCTTATATCGGATCCACCCGCGGCCCTACTGTGGCATGAGCTGAGGTCTGTCATGGCCTCGCACCGATGCGGCCGGCCGCGACGGCGACCGCGAGAAGATCGAGTATCTGGAAGGAACTGCGCGCTGTGACTACAGAGGCATTCATTTATGAAGCCATCAGGACTCCCCGAGGCAAGGGAAAGAACGGCTCCCTGCACTCGGTGAAGCCGATTTCCCTGGTGACCGGCCTGATCGACGAGCTTCGTCGACGTTTCCCCGACATGGACGAGAACCGAATCTCCGATCTCATCCTCGGAGTCGTCTCACCCGTCGGAGATCAGGGTGCCGATATCGCGCGCACGGCAGTGCTCGCAGCGAAGATGCCCGACACCGTCGGCGGATTCCAGCTCAACCGCTTCTGCGCGTCCGGTCTCGAAGCCGTCAACCTGGCTGCGCAGAAGGTGCGCTCGGGTTGGGACGAGCTCGTCGTCGCCGGTGGCGTCGAGTCGATGTCGCGCGTGCCGATGGGCAGTGACGGCGGCGCCTGGGCCATGGACCCCGTCACCAACTACGACACCTACTTCGCCCCGCAGGGCATCGGTGCCGATCTCATCGCGACGATCGAGGGGTTCAGCCGCGAAGACGTCGACGCCTACGCCGTGCAGTCCCAGGAGCGCGCCGCAGCGGCGTGGTCCGGTGGCTACTTCGCCAAGTCCGTCGTTCCGGTGACGGATCAGAACGGCCTCCTCATCCTCGATCAGGACGAGCACATGCGTCCGGGCAGCACCGTCGAATCGCTCGGCAAGCTGAACCCGGCTTTCACCGGCATCGCCGCCATGGGCGGGTTCGACGACGTCGCGCTGCAGAAGTACCACTGGGTCGAGAAGATCGAACACGTGCACACCGGCGGCAACAGCTCCGGCATCGTCGACGGCGCAGCACTCGTCCTCGTCGGCAGCGAGCAGGCCGGCAAGGACCTGAACATGGTGCCGAGGGCGCGCATCGTCGCGACGGCCACCAGTGGTGCCGATACGACCATCATGCTGACCGGGCCCACCCCGGCGTCGAAGAAGGTTCTCGCGACCGCGGGCCTGACCGTCGACGACATCGATCTCTTCGAGCTCAACGAGGCATTCGCCTCCGTCGTGCTGCGTTTCCAGAAGGATCTGAACATCCCGAACGAGAAGCTCAACGTCAACGGTGGTGCCATCGCCATGGGCCACCCGTTGGGAGCAACCGGAGCGATGATCACCGGCACCGTGCTCGACGAGCTCGAGCGCCGCGGCGGTCGATACGCGTTGATCACCCTGTGCATCGGCGGCGGCATGGGCGTCGCCACCATCATCGAGCGAGTCTGAGGTATTACGATGTCTGACAACATGATTCAGTGGGACCAGGACGCCGACGGTATCGTCGTTCTGACGATGGACGACCCCAACCAGGGCGCCAACACGATGAACCAGCTGTACAAGGATTCGATGGGAGCGACCGTCGACCGCCTCGAGGCGGAGGTCGACTCCATCACCGGCGTCGTGCTCACCTCCGCCAAGAAGACGTTCTTCGCAGGCGGCGATCTGCACACCCTCATTGCAGCTCAGCCCGAGGACGCCCAGCGGGTGTTCGACGAGGTCCAGGAAGTCAAGAGCCAGCTGCGTCGCATCGAGAAGCTCGGCAAGCCCGTCGTGTCCGCCATCAACGGCGCTGCACTCGGCGGCGGACTCGAGATCGCCCTCGCGACGCATCACCGCATCGCGGCCGACGTTCCCGGTGTCCAGATCGGTCTGCCCGAGGTCTCGCTGGGACTGCTGCCCGGTGGCGGTGGCGTTGCCCGCATCACGCGACTTCTCGGCATCCAGACCGGCTTCATGACCGTCCTCGCCCAGGGCACCCGGTTCCGTCCGGCGAAGGCTCTCGAGATCGGTCTCATTCACGAATTGGTCGGCAGCATCGACGAATTGGTGCCCACCGCCAAGGCCTGGATCAAGGCCAACCCCGAGGGTGGCGTCGCACCGTGGGACGTCAAGGGCTACAAGATCCCCGGCGGCACGCCGTCGAATCCGAAGCTCGCACAGATCCTGCCTGCATTCCCGTCCAACCTGCGCAAGCAGATCAAGGGCGCACCGATGCCGGCTCCGCGTGCGATTCTCGCCGCCGCCGTCGAAGGTGCGCAGGTCGATTTCGACAACGCGTGCACCATCGAGTCGCGTTACTTCACCGAGTTGGTCACCGGTCTGGTGTCCAAGAACATGATTCAGGCGTTCTTCTTCGACCTGCAGGCGATCAACGCCGGCAAGTCCCGTCCCGACGGCATCGAGAAGACCACCTTCACCAAGGTCGCGGTTCTCGGCGCAGGCATGATGGGCGCAGGCATCGCGTACGTGTGCGCCAAGGCCGGAATCGACGTGGTGCTCAAGGACGTTGCCCTCGAGTCGGCGCAGAAGGGCAAGGCCTACTCCGAGGCCATCGAGGCCAAGGCACTCTCGCGTGGCAAGACCACCCAGGAGAAGTCCGACGCTCTGCTCGCGCGTATCCACCCGACGGCCGATGCCAAGGACGTCGAGGGCGCCGACCTCGTCATCGAGGCCGTGTTCGAGTCGGAAGAGTTGAAGCAGAAGGTGTTCCAGGAGATCGAGGACCTCGTCGATCCGACGGCGCTGCTCGGTTCCAACACCTCGACGCTGCCCATCACGAGCCTCGCTCAGGGCATCAAGCGTCAGGAAGACTTCATCGGAATCCACTTCTTCTCCCCCGTGGACAAGATGCCGCTGGTGGAGATCATTCGTGGCGAGAAGACGTCGGATGCAGCCTTGGCCAAGGCATTCGACCTGGTGCAGCTCATCAAGAAGACCCCGATCGTCGTCAACGACAGTCGCGGCTTCTTCACCTCGCGTGTCATCGGCACGTTCATCAACGAGGCCATCGCGATGCTGGGCGAGGGCGTCGAGCCGTCGACCATCGAGCAGGCAGGTCTGCAGGCCGGCTACCCGGCTGCGCCGCTGCAGCTCTCGGACGAGCTCACGCTCAACCTGATGCAGAAGATCCGCAAGGAGACCTACGACGCGCTCATCGCCGCGGGTCAGACTCCTCCCGAGGATCCGGCCGGTGCAGTCATCGACAAGATGGTCGACGAGTTCGAGCGTCCGTCGAAGGCCAAGGGTGCGGGCTTCTACGAGTACGAGGACGGCAAGCGCACCGGACTGTGGCCCGGACTGCGTGATGCGTTCAAGTCGGGTTCGGCGGACATCCCGTTCGAGGACCTCAAGGAACGCATGCTGTTCATCGAGGCCATCGAGACGCAGAAGTGCTTCGACGAGGGTGTGCTGAACACCACCGCCGACGCCAACATCGGCTCGATCTTCGGCATCGGCTTCCCCGCCTGGACCGGAGGCGTGCACCAGTACGTCGTCGGCTACCCGGGAGGTCAGGCCGGATTCGTCACTCGTGCAGACGAATTGGCGAAGAAGTACGGGGATCGCTTCCAGGTTCCCGCCTCACTGCGCTAGCACCACTGCCGAAGGCATCTACCCGCGGTGCGCGATCAACCTCTCGGCGCCGTCTGTGAATTGTTGCTTCATCAATTCGCAGGCGGCGTCGATGTCGTTTCGAACGAGTGCCTCGATGAGTTCCTCGTGGTTTCGCACTGCCGCTCGGCCCCATTCCCGGTCGGTGGCATAGAGGCGGGTGGGTGTGTAGCGGGTGGCATTGTTGAGAAACCACGCCAGTTTCGCGGATTCGGCGAGTCGGTTGAGGACTCGGTGGAACTCGAATTCGCAGTTCTCGACGTCCTCCGGCCTACCGTTCTCGACCGCGATCGACAGTGCGGCGGTGAGTTCGGCGAGTCGGTCGAGCTCGGTCTCGGTGATCTTCGGCGCGGCGCGGCGAACCAGCTCGACGGCGATGCGCCCCTGCAGCCAGAAGATGTCGACGATGTCGTTCGGAGTCAGTGGCGAGACCTTGTATCCGCGATGCGGGACGAGTTCGACGATGCCCTCACCCCGCAGCGTCAGCAGTGCCTCGCGTACCGGAGTGACGCTCACCCCGAGTTCGGCGGCGGTCTCGTCGAGTCGGATGAAGTCGCCCGGGCTCACTTCGCCGGACATGACGAGGTGCCGGACATGGTTGGCCACCTCCTCCGACAGCTGCGGCCGTCGGCGCAGAACCGATGCTCGACGCTTGTCCACCATGGGGAAAGCCAATCACACCGTGGGCTTGGTTCGTAGCACGACCTTCGCGACGGGTTCGACGACGCGGGCGGCGATCGGTCCGAGGATGGCCATCAACAGCACGTATGCCGTCGCCAGAGCGGTCAGCTCGCCCTCGACGGCTCCGGCGGCCACGGCCAGCCCGGCGATGACGATGGAGAACTCACCGCGCGCCACCAGCGCGGCACCGGCACGCAGCCGTCCCGGACGACCGATTCCCTGACGGCCCGCCGCCCACCAGCCCGTCGCGATCTTCGTGGCCGCGGTGGTCACCGCGAGTACAACGGCCCAGCCCAGAACGGGTGGGATCGTCGCGGGATCGGTGGCGAGCCCGAACACCACGAAGAACATGGCTGCGAACAGGTCGCGCAGTGGTTCGAGGACGCGCGTGGCGTTGTCGGCCGTCGACCCGGAGATCGCGATGCCGAGCAGGAACGCGCCGACGGCGGCCGAGACCTGCAGTTCCGACGCGATGCCGGCCACCAGCAGGGCCGACCCGAGGACTTTGAGCAGCACGACCTCGCGGTCGGGGCTGTCGACGATCGCGGAGACCAATCGGCCGTACCGGAGCGCGACGACGAGCACGAACGTGATGACCAGCAGTGAGATTCCCAGGGCCTCGAGTCCGCCGAGGAAGCTCACTCCGCTCAGTACCGCGGTGAGGATGGGCAGATAGACGGCCATCGCGAGGTCCTCGAACACCAGGATGGACAGCACGACTGGCGTTTCACGGTTGCCGAGTCGGCCCAGATCGGTGAGGACCTTGGCGATGATCCCCGAGGACGAGATGTAGGTGACACCGCCCATCACCAGGGCTCCGATTCCACCCCAGCCGAGCAGCAGTGCGACGGCAGCGCCAGGAGCGAAGTTCAGGACGATGTCGACCAGTCCGGCCATCCACGATCGACGCAGTCCGGTGACGAGTTCGGTGGCGGTGTATTCGAGTCCGAGGAGAAGCAGCAGCAGGATGACGCCGATCTCGCTGGCTATTTCGCTGAACTCGTCGATGCCACCGAGGGTGACGATGCCGCCGTTGCCGAAGGCGAGGCCACCGAGCAGATAGAACGGGATGGGGGAGACGCCGATTCGACCGGCGAGCCGAGCGAGCAGACCGAGAACGAAGAACACTGCGCCCAGCTCGGTGAGGGCGAGCGCGCTCTCGGCCATCGCTCAGCCCCGACTGGTCTCAGGCATGGCCGAGCAACTTGGCCGCTGCGTCGAGTCCCTCTGCGGTGCCGACGGCGACCAGCAGGTCACCTGCGGCGAGCGTGAAATCGGGGGTGGGTGACGGTTGTACCTGACCGGCGCGCATGACAGCGACGATCGATACTCCGGTCTTGGTGCGCATCGCGGTGTCGCCGAGTGTGCGGCTGACGAACCGGGAATTGGCGCGAATGGGGAGTTGGCGGGTGTTGATTCCGGGGAGGTCGCGATGCTCTTCCCCGAGCTGAGCGATGAGTTGCGGCGACCCGAGCAGATTGCCCAGGGCCGCCGCTTCCTCATTGCTCAGCGTGATCGATGCCTGCGTGGCATCGGGGTCGTCCTTGCGCGAGACGATCAGCTCGTTCGCGCCGTCCTTGCGGGTGATGACGCCTATGCGGCGCCCGGAAGCGAGGGCGAAATCCTTCCGCACCCCGATCCCGGGCAGCAGGGTCACTTCGACGTTCATGGCCGAAATGCTAGCCCTGCAGGCAGCGCATTATCGCAGGATCGGGCGTGGAGCCCGACCCATCTCGATCAGGATGCGACGGCAGCCAGGAGGGCTTCGCGCTGGTTTGCACCGAGGCCACCGATACGGCGGGTATCGGCGATGGACAGCTGCTCGAGCAGCTGTGCGGCGCGCACGGAACCAACACCCGGCAGGGCCTTGATCAGGGCGGACACCTTGGTCTTCTTGACGATCTCGTCGTTCTCCGCCTTGGCGAGAACGTCAGCGACGCTGAGTTCGCCGGACTTGACGGATGCGAGCAGCTTCGACCGCGCAGTGCGTGCCTCGGCCGCCTTGGCCAGCGCCGCGGTGCGCTGTTCCGGTGTCAATACTGGTAAAGCCATGGCCTGTTCTCCTCGATTGTGGTGACCCGTCGCTCGTTGACAGGTCTCGACCCTCTTGCATCGTGCCTGGTGGCTCTTCCAATCTAACCGAACAACACGGGTGTCATTCACGGTCGAACCACCGAACCTTCCCAGCCAGGCTACGTCCTATCCGATTCGTGGTGTGCCCCGACCAGCACATCGGCCCTCCGAGGCCTGATGTATCGGGTCCGTTCGACGGCTCATGCCGGGTCCGCCGATGCCAGCAACCAACGGTCGCCCGAGCGTTCGAGTCCGATCAACATCCGGGAGGAATCGGTCCGCCCATCGGGCACCGCGAGATTGGACACCTCCTGATCGAGGAACACCGCAACGACGGCGTGTTCACCGTCGATCTCGACGATTCCGGCCGTGACTGCGTGACCGGTCGCTCGGCCCTGACCCTGGGTCAACAAGTCGGTCAGGCTCGTCGACACGTCCCGATAGTCGGTGGCGAAATCGTCGGTGGACGATGCGATCACACGGTCGAGATTCGTTGTCGGTGTGGCGTAGTCGTAGGTGGAGAGCTCCTCGGTGTACTGCCGTGCCGAGTCCAGCGCCTCGGTTCGGAGGCCGTCCATCGTCCGGCTGCCCTGATACAGGTAGCCGAGCACGGCGACGCCTGCGACGAGAGCGACGAACAGCAGTAGGGCGATACCTCGGCGGATGGTCATTGCTGTACTCCTTCGAGCAGTTTCTTCCAGTAGTCGAGCGCCTCGAGTCCGGTGGGAATCAGCACCGGATCGTCGGCGATCGGTGGTCCGGTCACGTTGCCGGGACGGGTCGAATCGGTCAGGCCCAGGTCGTTGGGACGGGGTGCGTTCTGTGACCCGCGTTGGGCCAGGTTCTCGCCGGGCGGGCAGTACAGCGTCAGATTCGGATCGCGCGGAGATTCGTCGCCGACGGCGCGGCGGGGGGTGTCGTACCAGCAGACCGGGCCCTGGGTTGCGACCAGCGTGAAGTCTCCGCGGTCTCCGTGTACGACGGAGGTGAGTTTGCCGAGCGTGTCGGGCAGTGCGGTGAGCAGCGCCGACAGTGCGGGGGTTCGGTCGCCCAGAACTCCGGTCACCGACACCAGATTGGTGAGAAGCGCCCCTGCTGTTCCTCGGGTGTCGTCGAGAAGGTGCTGGGTTCTGGTGAGCATCGCGGGGGACCGGTCGAGCAGGTAGACCAGTGACGGTTCGTTTCCCACGAGTTGTCCGGTCACATCACGTGTCACAGCCGCGGTGGCCGGGAGCGAGTTCGATGCAGGCGCGAGTGCGTCGAGCATCGGGAGCCCGGTATCGAGGATGTCGGCCAACGCCGGTGCCTGCGCGTCGAGCATTCGGGTGAGGGTGTCGACGTCGTCGATCACTCGGCCCAGCGCAGGCCCGGTCCCGTCGAGGGCCGTTCCCATGGTCTGCGTGAGGGAACTCACCGTGGCGGGATCGATCGAGTCGACCAGTGTCGAGATGCTGGTGATGACCTCGTCGAGTCGGCGAGGCCGATCGGCGTCGTCGACGGTCAAGGTGTCCCCGTCGACGAGATACGGGCCCTCGGCGGTGGTCGGCACGATGTCGAGTGTCTGAATGCCGAGTGCGTTGCTGTCGGTCACCCGAGCCGGTGAGCCGACGGGAACGGAGGCGTCGGGGTCCAACGAGACTGCGATGTCGGCGCCGAGCCCGTCGGCGGACAGCGCGACGTCGGTGACTCGACCGATCTCGATTCCGCGATAGGTGACGCCCGCGCCCACTCCCAGGTTCGCGGCATCGGTCGTCGTGGCGGTCACCGTGATCGAACCCTGCAGTGCCGAGGGGCCGAGCGCGTAGACGGTCCCTGCGACGAGTGCCACCACGGACGTGATGGCGAAGAGAATCAGCTGAACGGTGACGGGCCGCCTCATCTCGGGCCCCGCAACACCGGTGCCAACAGCTGCCCGAGTGCCGAGGGCACGTCGGCGATGCGCCCACCGGTGGTCAATTCGCCCACTGTCTCGGGCAGGTCGAGTGCGCCGTCGAAGGCGAGGTAGTCGCCCCGCACGGCTCCGCTGAAGCCTGCGATGAAGTTGTTCATCTCGTTCAGTGTCGGGGTGATCGAATCGTTCCATCCTTGAACCGAACTCAGTACGCGGGCGATGTCGTCGACACCGTTCTCGAGTTGCTTCCCGTTGTCCGACAGGATGTCTCGAGCCGTTGTGGCCAGCGAGGAGGTGTTGTCGAGCAGGGACGCCAGTCGGTCGCGTTGCTGGACGAGCAACTCGATCGTCGGCGCGGACACGGCAAGTCCGTCGTCGATGACGGTGCGATTGTCGGCCAGCGCGGCGGAAACGTCGCGTGCGGCCTGTAGTACGCGATCGAATTCGCCGCGCTGCGCGTCGGCTGCGGCGAGGATGGTGTCGGTGCTGCGCAGCAGCTCCCCGACCTGCGGCCCACGGCCGGAGAATGCCGTGTCGAGCTCGGTGACGATGGTGTCGAGCTGGCCGATTCCGCTGCCGTTCAGTACCAGACCGAGTGCGGCGAGCGATGATTCGAGTTCGGGCCCGATGTCGGTGTCGGTGATGACGGCACCGTCGGACAGCCGATCTCCCGACGGCGTCTGCGGTGGATCGAGTCGGATGTACGGATCCCCGAGCGCCGACGCCACCTCGATCGATGCGGTGACATCTGCCGGAACCGCTACGGCTCGGGACAGGCTCAGCCCGACCCGAGCCAGACCTCCGTCCGTCGACAGGTCGTGGACCCGGCCGACCAGTTGCTGCCCGCTCCGCACCTCGGCACCGAGCCTGATGCGGTCGGCTCGCGAGAACTCAGCGGTCACACGGTAATCGGACCCGTCCGCAGACCGGCCGAGTGGAAGTTCGCCCAGACCGAGACCACATCCGGTGAGTGTGCCGACGAGGACGGCCGACACCGCCAGGGCCGCGGGGCCTCTCATCGGCCCTGCGCCAACAGTTGGATGAGGCCCAGTGGATCGGATGCTCCGATGGGCACCGGTATCGGGTTGGTGAATCCGGCCCCGGTGCAGATGGGCAGAGCCAGGTCACGGCACAGCGGAACCGTCGAGGCGAACTGGTCGAGATCGGTGGAGACGTTCAAACGGATGCGTCCTCGCTGGTCGTCGCCGATGGTTCTGCCGATGTTCTGCATCGCCAACGGCAAGATGTCCATCAGTTCGGCGAATTGTGCTTCGTGCGTGGCCAATCGACCGGTCAGGTCGGCGGCGTTGTCGAGTGCGGCGCGTAGGTCGTCGCCCCGGCCGGCGAGCAGACGGTCGAGTTCGTCGAACATGGACGTCAGTTGGGCGATCGGAGTGCCCACATCGAGGTCCTGAGTGCGGAACTCCTGCCCGAGACGATCGAGCGAGTCCACCACCGATTCCACTGCACCGTCCCGTCGGTCGACGGCGGTGATCAGCTGGTTCACGGTCTCGACGAGTGCGCCGATGTTCTCGCTGTTTCCGCCGATCACGGCGGTTGCCTGCGCGATGTTGCGGATGGCCTCGTTGACCGCCGGTCCTGTCCCGTCGGTGGTCTCGGCGAGCTCGGCCGCTGCGGCCCCGACGTCGGCTCCCTCGGGACCGACTGCAGTGGCGATCACGTCCACACTGTCGAGGAGCTGGTCGAAGTTGATGGGCGAGTGGCTGCGCTCGACCGGAATGACGCTGTCACCGAGCTCTTCTCCGCCCTGATACACCGGTCCGATCTCGACGAATCGGTCGCTGATGACCGACGGATTCATGACGTACGCCTCGGCGTCGGCCGCAATGGCGTCGTCCGAGGTGATGGACATGACGACGCGCACCGCATTGCCCCGAGGCGTGATGTCGGTGACGGTGCCCACCGGAACTCCGAGAATCCGGACCGGGCTTCCGGGGTGGACGCCGTTGATGTAGGCGAAATCTGCTGTGACGGTGGTCGAGTGCTCGGAACCGTGGAGAACGAACCAGCCGCCGACCAGAGCAGCCACCGCGATCAGCGCTGTCGGTATTTTCTTCATCGGCATCCCGTCTGAATGCCAAGGGTGCACAGGAGATTGTCGGCGATGGGGCCGGCCGGGGCCGAGACGTCGACCCAATTTCCGTTGCCGGTGGCGTCGGTGACTGCGCGCAAGGCGGCGGGCAGGGTCGTCATGAGTGTGTCGATGTTCTGCCCGTTTCGGTCGAGGGTGTCGGTGACCCCGCGCAGGTTGCCGATCAGACGATCGAGCTCCTCGGAGTTGTCGTCGAGGAACGTCGACGCGGTGGCGGTGACGGTTCGGAGGTCGTTCACCAACTGGCTCAGTGCAGTTCGTCGATCGGCCAGGACCGACAGCACGAACTCGGCGTTGCTCACCAGAGACGACAGCGATGCACTCTCCGCGGCGAGCGACGTGGTCAGGGATCGGGATGCATCGAGCAATCCGGAGATCTGCTCGTCGTTCTCGGCCAACAGTGCCGATGCCGAACCGATGCCGGTGATGGCGTCACGGACCGTCGAACTGCTCTCCGGCAACGACTCTCTCAGGGTCCGAACCATCTCCTCGAGTCCGGGTACGTCCACCTCTGCGGCGGTGGTGTTCGCGGCGGCGGAGATCTGGTCGAGTGAATACGGAACCGACGTTCGCTCGAGGGGGATGGTGTTGTCCGTTCCGAGGGAACCGCTGCCGTCGGGGACGATCTCGAGGTAGCGCTTTCCGAGGATGGTCCGCAGCTGGATCGACGCATGCGTTCGGTCGCCGAGCGTGTGGTCGCGGTCGAGCCGGAACGAGACCTGGACGTGCGTACCGACGATGTCGACGCTGTCGACCCGGCCCTCGGGTACTCCGGCGACGTAGACGGGATCGGACTCGGTGAGCCCGCCGGCATTCTCGAATTGTGCTGTGTAGGAACGAGTGCGGACCAGGTACCAGGCCTGCGGTATCGCCAGGGCGCACACCAGTGCCACGACGATCATCACGATCCCGCCCACACCGAGTTTGGTGGTCGTCATCGGCAGATCTCCGAGTGAGTCGTGCCGAAGATGTTCGCTTCTGAGCTGCCTGCCAGCAGCGTGAAGTTGCACGTGTAGAGGTTGAGCCAACCGCCGTAGTCGCCGATGCGATTGATGGACCGGGCGAGCTCGGGAAGCAACGTCATGGTTCGGTCGAACGGTTCTGTGTTGGCCGTCCATGCATCGGTCGTCGCAGTGCTGTCGGCTACGACGGCATCGAGCGGAGCGGCCGCATGCGTCAACAGTTCGGCCAACGAGCGCATCGAGTCCGATCCGTCCTCGAGTGCTGATACGAGCTGATCTCCGTGTCGGACCGCCACATCGCCGAGCTCGGCAAGCCCGTCGATCAGGCGCGTGATGTCGGCAGAACGCGAGTCGAGATCGCTCGTCACCGATCCGAGGTTCGCGATCAGTTCGTCGAGAATCTGCTCGTTGTCGGTCAGCCCGCGGGTCATCGACGCCACTCGCACCAACAGCGATTCGATCGCGGAGGACCGACCCGAGAAGGCGTCGACGATCGAGCGCGCCAACGAGTTGATCTGGTTCGGGTCGATCGCGTCGAACAGCGGCTCGAAGCCGTTGACCAACGCGGTCAGGTCGACGGGAGGAGAGGTTCGCGACAGCGGTATCACCTCGTCCGTCGCCAGGGTGCCGGACGGGTCGGCGGGGGTTTCGAGCGCCAGATACCGTGCACCGAGCATGTCGCCGTAGCGAATTGCGGCGGTGATGTTCCCGGGCAGGTGTACGTCGGACCGGACGGAGAACGACACCGCGGCGATGCTGGTGGGTCCGTCGGTGGTCGACCGAACGTCGGCGACCTTGCCGACCCGGACTCCTGCGAGGGTCACGTCGTTGCCGTCCCGCAGGCCCTCGACGCCGACGAACTCGGCGCTGTATCGGGTCGTGGCACCGCCGACCGGGACATCGAGCGTCTGGATGACGACCACGGCCGACAGAGCACCTGCGGCGACGAAGGCGGCAAGCGAGATCAGGGGTCGGATACTCATCGGACGGTCACCTCGGTGCCACGGAGCAGCGGAGCCAGCAGCAACGAGCTGGCGGGATTCAACGGGAGCGATGTGCCGGTTGCGGTGTCCTGTAGCTCGGCCAGCGCGCAGTTGGGACCGGCGAGACCGGGATACTGCGGGCAGTCGGCGGCGGTGTATGGGAGCGGTTCGGAGAAGTCGGGTACCGCGGTGACGTCGAACTTGCCCGAGGCGAAGATCCGCGCACCGGCCTCCCCGAACGGCCCCAACCGATCGAGCGTCGCCGTGAGGCCGTCGGAATCCTGTGCGAGCGCACCGAGTGCGGCGCCGCCGCTGTGAACGACAGTGATTGCTGCACTGCGGTTCTCGGCCGCGACGGCCCGAGTGGACTCCACTGTCCCTGCCGCAGCGGTCAGTAGTGCCCGCACGCCGTCGGATCGATCGAGCAGCGTCTGCGACACCCTGGTCGCGGCAGCGACCGAGGCGAGTACGTCCGGTGTTGCGGCAGCGATGTTCTCGGTCAACTCGCGCAGCTGCGGCATACCGCTCAGGGCGGCCTCGATACCGGGTTCGAGTCGCTCGGTGACCGAGGCGAGTCGGTCGATACTCTCGCCGATGCTCTGACCTCTGCCACGTAGTGCGGTGCCGAGCGCGGTCAGAGCCAGCTGCGCCTGATCCGGTTCGAGGCCGTCGAGGAGGTCGGTCACCCTGCGGAACAGATCGCTCGCCTGGACTGCGTCGGCAGACGCGTCCGGTTGCAGCGCCATCCCGTCCGCCAGTGCCGAGGAGGACGATCGATCGACCGCAACGAGCTGAATGTAGATGTCTCCGAACAGAGTCCGCGGCACCACCCGAACACGCGCGGAGGCAGGCACCGTACCGATTCGGTCGGCATCGATACGCATCGTCACTCGAGATCGATCGACACCCGGCTCGATGTCTACGACCTCACCCACACGAACGCCGAGGTACTGCACGCCGATCTCCCCGGTCAGCAATCCCGCTGTCGCGGGAAGCACGACCGATACTTCCGGTGCGGAGTCGAAGGTGCCCGAGCTGTAGGCAACCGATGCCACCGCCGCGACCACCGCGGTGCAGGACGCGACGATTCCGCGGAACACGAGCATGCTTCGGCCGGGTCCGAGACGACGGGGAGCCGGTTGGTTCGGGCCGGTCACGAGGCACCGAGCCCGGGCACCGTCGGCACGATTCCCCACAGCGCGAACGTCAGGAACACGTCGGTGATCCCGATCGCCAGAATCGAGGTACGCAGCGCGCGGCCGGCGGCGCGGCCGACCCCTTCCGGTCCGCCCGATGCGTGAAAACCGTACGAGCAGTGGACGAGCGCGACGATGATCGCGAACACGACCGCTTTGACGACCGAATACAGCAGATCGCTCGGGGCCAAAGCGAGGTGGAAGTAGTAGTCGTACGTGCCGGCCGAGCTGCCGCCGAACGTGACGACGACCAACCGTGTGGCGACGTAGGCGGCGATGAGGCCGACCATGTAGATCGGCACGATGCACAGCACTGCCGCGATCAGCCTGGTGGTGGCCAGGAACGGAATCGGCCGCACCGCCATCGAATCGAGTGCGTCGATCTCCTCGGAGATCCGCATGGCACCGAGTTGGGCGGTGAATCCGGTCCCGACCTTGGCGGCCAGGGCGATACTGGCGATGACCGGTGCCAGCTCCCGGGTGTTCGCCAGTGCCGAGAGCAGCCCGGACAGGGAGGTCAAACCGATCAGGTCGAGACCGCGGTAGGTTTCGACGCCGACCATCATTGCCGCGACGGCCGACATCGCGAACACGATGCCGATGGTGCCGCCGCCGGCGAGCAGCGACGCGTATCCGAAGCTCACCTCGCCGATGTGGCGCAGAACGTGTTTCGAGTACCGGCGCATCGTGTACGGGATGGCCGCGATGGTCTCGAACCAGAAGGTGACGTGCCGGCCGACGTCCACCATGGCCGAGGTTGCAGCCCGGGTTCTGCGCTGGAGTCGAACGCGGGTGTCGAAGACCATCAGTACGTACCGACCGCGGGAACGACGACTGCATAGAGTTGCGACAGAACGGTATTGACGACGAAGACCATGACGAATGCCAGTACGACGGCCTCGTTCACCGCGTCGGCGACGCCACTCGGTCCGCCTTCGGCGTGCAGACCCCGGTACGACGCGATGAGCGTGGACGTCACCGCGAAACAGGCCGATTTGATCATGGCCATGACAAAATCGGAGACGCGGCCGTATTCGGTGAAGGTGGCCAGAAACGCGCCTGCGGACTGATCGGCAACGAGTACCTGGTAGAACAGGCACGCCGACACACCGACGAGGGTGACCATGGCGCAGATGACAACGGCGACGACAACCGAGGCGACGAGCCGGGGAACCACCAGTCGGGCGACGACGTCGACGCCCATCACTTCCATGGCGGCGATCTCCTCGCGGATCGTTCTCGATCCGAGATCGGCACAGATCGCAGATCCGGCAACGCCGGCAAGCATCAGTGCGCACACCAACGCCGCAGCCTGACCGACCACCACGAACGCCACGACTGCGCCGGAATATGCTCCGGCACCGAGCCTTCCCGCCAACGACCCGACCGACACCGCGATCAGTACGCCGATGGGGAGCATCAACAGCAGAGCGGGAACCGTGCACACACGCGCGACGAACAGAGCCTGGTTGACGGTCTCGGCGACCGGTAGCCGGCCTCGAACGATGTCGGTCACGGCGCGCGCGCAGGCGGTCGTCGAGAACGCCGACAGGCCACCGATCTGATCGACGAGATCGCGAACCGGACCTCGCGCGACCGGTGGCTCGAATCTCATCGGTCAGGCCGGCGTCGGCGAATAGGTTTTCCTGAGCGAGACTTTCAGAACCTTGCCGCTGGCGTTGCGGGGCAACGCATCGACGATCACCAGATCCTTGGGGTGCTTGAACCTGGCCAGGTGATCACCGAGCCACACCGTCAACTCGTCGAGCGTGAGATCGGGCGCGTTCTGGGAATCGTGAAGTGCGACAACGGCGACGGGTACCTCGCCCCACTTGTCGTCGAGGCGCCCGATCACGGCGGCCTCGAGAATTCTCGGGTGCGAGAACAGCACGTTCTCGACCTCCGCGCAGTAGATGTTCTCGCCGCCCGAGATGATCATGTCCTTCTTCCGGTCGACGACGAAGACGAAGCCTTCCTCGTCCTGCCTCACCAGATCGCCGGAGTGGAACCAGCCGCCATGGAAGGCATCGGCCGTGGCATCGGGGTTCTCCCAGTAGCCGCGCATCAATGTCGGCCCCCGGTAGACGATTTCGCCGATCTCACCCTGAGCTACATCGTTCATCTCGTCGTCCACCACTCGGGCCGCGATGGTCGGGATCACGCGTCCGACGGATCCGATCTTGCGCAGTGCATCCGAGCCGTCGAGGACACAGGTGATGGGCGACATCTCGGTCTGGCCGAACACGGCGACGTTCAGCGCATCGGGGAACGTTGCCGACATGGCCTTCAGCACGGTGTCCGACGCAGGTGCCGCGCCCCAGGAAATCACCCGCAGCGCAAGCTTTCTGGGGCTGCGGGACTGCTCGGCACACATAGCCTGCCATTGCACCGGTACGAGAAACAGGTTGGTGACGCGTTCTGCGGCCAGGACATCGAGCAGGGTGCCGGGGTCGAAAGCGCCCACCGGGTAGATCACGGTGGTGATGCCGAGCAGCAGGCTCGGGGCGAGGCTGCCCAGTGCCGCGATGTGGAACATCGGGGAGGCGCAGAATCCGACCTCGTCGGTCTCGCTCATCTGCAGTGCGCGAATGCAGGTGAACGCCTGGGCCTGCATGTTCGCGTGGGTGAGAACGGCACCCTTGGGTCGTCCGGTGGTGCCCGAGGTGTACATGATCAATGCGGACGCGTCGTCGGGCACGTCGACTGCCGCTGCGGGTTCGCTTTCGGCGAGCAGGCGCTCGTAGGATTCGCCGACGGTGATGACGATCGGTGGTGAATCGGTCTGTCCCACAACCGCGTCGACGAGTGGTGTGAGAGTCTCGTCGGTGATCACGATGGTGGATCCGCTGTTCAGGGCGAGAAACGCGACTTCGGGTGGAGTCATTCGGAAATTGACCGGGACGGCCAGAGCGCCCAGTGCGTTGATGGCCAGGACCGCTTCGAGGTACTCGGGTCGATTGAGCATCACGATCAGTACTCGGTCGCCGAAGCCGACCCCGCGTTCCTTCAGCGCCCCCGCGAACCTCGACACTCGATCGTCCAGTTCGCGCCAGGTGATCGATCGCCCCTGAAACCGCAGGGCCACGTTCGTCGGCTGCATCGTTGCGTGCCGTCGAACATGGTTGTTCCAGTTGCTTCGGTTGGAGAGCTGGGGTTCGTCGGTGTGAATCGTGCGTGCAGTCGAGTCCGTGTGAGCGGCCATCGCCGGTTCCTCTCTGAGCCGTGAGGCGGGGGTTCGAGTGTGGTGCAGCTTACCTGGGGAGCGGTGGTTTGTCTGTGGTTTGTGGAGTGCATTTCTGCAGGTCATTTGGTCAGTAAGTTCATGAAGATTCGCGTCGGGAACGAGGCTGTCGGTGGTTCAGCACGGCGTCGAGTCCCTGGACGAATTCCGGTGCCGTCAGCAGTTCGACCTGCCCGGCGGTCTCCCTCTCGAGTGCGTCGTCGAGCAGTGCCAGCGTCGATGCCGTCAGAGCCCGCTTGGTCAACTCCAGTGCGCGACGCGGACCGCGGGAGAGCGTGCGTGCGATCGTGCGAACATGCTCGTCGAGGTCCTGGGGAGCAACTGCCGCGGTGATGAGCCCGCAACGGGCGGCATCCGCCGCGCTCATCGGCTCACCGAGCAGAGCCATCGCGCCTGCGCGTGCGCGTCCGATCGCGGCCGGGACCAGCAGGGTGCTACCACCGTCGGGCATCAGGCCGAGCGACGTGAACGGCAGGAGGAATTGGGCGTCCTCGGCCGCGTAGACGAGATCCGCGGCCAGCGCGATCGACACCCCGATCCCCGCTGCGATGCCGTTGACCTGTGCTATCACAGGCGTCGGCACGTCGAGCACCGCACGTACCAGGGCCGCGGCTACCCGCATCGTCTCCTCGGCGTCGGCCTGTGCGTCGGAAGACGGCTCGACAGCAGCCATTTCGGCGATGTCGGCACCGGTGCTGAAGGCGGAACCGGTGCCCGTCACGATCACCACTCGCACCGCAGGGTCGGACGCGGCCGTGGTCAGTGCGTCGATCAGGGCCTCGGCGGTGGGGCCGTCGAGAGCGTTCATCCGGTGGGGCCGGTCGATGCGCAGCGAGAGGATTCCAGCGGCCGACGTGCAGTGCAGGCCGTTCGTCACGATGAACTCCTGTCGGCCGTCGGTGCTACCCAGTTGCGAATTGCGGCTAACTTAGCGCATCAAATCGACTGATTGTCAGTGTTTCAGAGAAATCCGTCGAACGGATCGTTCGTGTTCGAGCTACCGCTACGATGGGGAACGAACGTCGGGTTCGGTCCCGTCGGTACGAGGACAGGTCATGACTGACACAGGTGCAGCGACGCAACGCCGTCGACCACGAAATCGCAAAGCGCAGATTCTGACAGCGGCGGCAGAGGCGTTCAGTGAACGCGGCTACCACCCTGTCGGCATAGAGGAGATAGCGGCCACGGTCGGGATCTCGGGTCCCGCGCTGTACCGGCATTTTCCGACCAAGTACGCACTGTTCGCCAGTGCAGTCCTGCGATTGGCCGATTCGTTGCTCGCGGCAACCGATCCCGCGGTCATCACACGAGAGGATCCGGAGGACCGGCTCGACGCGGTCATCGGTGCCGTCATCCGAACCACCATCGACAACCGTCGAACCGGTGGACTGTATCGGTGGGAAGGCCGCTACTTGGTGGGGGACGATCGGCGCGCCCTGCGCCGGTCGATGGCAACACTGCACGAGCGCGTGACGAATCCGCTGCGACAGCTTCGCCCCGATCTGTCCGAGGCCGACGCAGCCATGCTGGCCACCGCGTCGATCAGTGCGGTCGCCAGCATCACCGCGCATCGATCGGCGTTGTCGGCCAAACAGATCGAGGAGTCGATGCTCGCTGCCGCACGGTCGATACTGCGGACCGATCTTCCGCAGCAGGGCAGTGAATCTCCCCACCACGAATCCGTGCTGGAGCATGCATCGAAACGCGAAGAGCTGCTGCACCATTCGATTCGGCTGTTCTATCTGCACGGCTACCACGAGGTGGGCCTGGACGACATCGGCGCAGCAGCGTCGATCACCGCCTCCAGTGTCTACCGCTACTTCCCCAGCAAGGCCGAGCTGCTCGAGGCTGCGTTGCACCGTGCCAACGTCCAGCTCACCGACACCCTCGCCGGTGCGCTCGAGCACTCGGATTCCCCGGTCGACGCGGTGCGGACCTTCGCCAGGCTGTACACCGAATTGACCTTCCGTCAGGGCGAACTGGTGGCCGTGTACTTCGCCGAGATCGGGAACATTCCGGCCGATCGGCGGACCGCACTGCGCCGGATCCAGCGCCACAACATCGACGGCTGGGCGCAGTTACTGCGTGAGGCACGGCCGAACACGAGCGTGGTGGTCTCAAAATTTCTGATCCACGCCGCTCTCGGGTTGGTCTTCGATGTCGGTCGCACGGTGCGGTTCGAGCGCTCCGACCGAACCATGGCCAGGGTGCAACAGACGATGACAGCGGTACTTCTGGGATGAATCCACTCGATGTGAAACGGAGAACAGCTATGACCGATCGTGAAACGATCACGCGTACAGACGAATTGCTGGCACGGACCTCAGGTGTCTCGGCAGCGGAACTCGACGAACTCTGGTCGCAGCTCGCCCCCGTACGCGCCGAGGACATCCTCGGAAGCTGGACCGGTGCGGCCTTCCAGACCGGCCACGGACTGTGCCGGGCACTGCCCGCCAGCAAGTGGCACGGAAAGAACTTCATCTCCGTCACCGAGGCGCAACCGTTGATCTGCCGCGCCGACGACGACTCGCTGTTCTCCAACGTCGAGATGGGGTCGGGGGAGGCATCGCTGTGGAACATCGAGTTCCGGGGCGAGGTCACCGCCACGATGGTGTACGACGGCAAAGCCGTCTTCGATCACTTCAAGCAGATCGACGACCGCAGGCTGATGGGCATCATGAACGGCAAACCGGAGCTCGTGCTCTCTCGCGGCGAGCACTTCTACTTCGTGTTGGAGCGCGACCGATGATCGCTGCGCGGGCGCTGCTCTCGCGTGATCCAGCCGAGTCCTTCACCGTCGAGAACATCGACATCGACGAACCCCACGACGACGAGATCCTGGTCCGGATGAAGGCGACTGGAATCTGTCACACCGATCTCGTTGCGCGACGGGCAGGTTCGGCCGAGAGGCCGGTACTGCTCGGGCACGAGGGTGCAGGCGTGGTCGAGTCGGTGGGCCGGTCGGTCCGCGGGATCGATCCGGGCGACCATGTGGTGCTGACGTTCCGGCACTGCGGTGTGTGCGGCAATTGTCGGCAGGGACGGCCGGCCTACTGCGTGGACGGCCACGCGCTGAACCAGTTCGGTGCACGAGCGGACGGCACGTCCCGCGTCGTCACGAGTACCGGCGCTCCGGTGCTGGACGGATTCTTCGGGCAGTCGAGCTTCTCCGAGTTCGCGCTGACCCGCCAGGACAACACCGTCGTCGTCGATCGGGATATCGACCTCGCTGTTGCCGCTCCGCTGGGGTGCAGCGTGCAGACCGGTGCCGGGGCGGTGCTGAACGTCCTGAAGCCTCGGTCGGGGGACACCGTGGTGGTGCACGGAGCAGGTGGGGTGGGGATGGCGGCCGTGCTCGCGGCGATCACCACCGGTGCCCGCGTGATCGCGGTGGAGAGATCCAGCGCCAGAAGAGAATTGGCGTCGAGTCTCGGTGCACACGTGGTGATCGATCCGGCGTCGGAGGATGCGCGCGCCGAGTTGTCGGACGCGACCGACGGAGGCGCAACGCACGCACTCGACACCACCGGCAACGCAGAGGTGATCGGTGACGCGATGGCCGCTCTCGGCAAGGGCGGCACGCTGGCGATCGTGGCTCTCGGCCGCGGTGTGTTGCAGCTGGATTTGCTGGATACGGTGTTGAGCGGCAGGGGTATTCGCGGATGCCTCGAGGGGGACGCCGTACCGCAGCAGTTCATCCCGGCACTTGCCGAGATGTACTCCGCGGGGGCGCTCCCCGTCGATCGGCTGATCACCCGCTATCCGTACGACCGGATCGACTCCGCTCTCGGCGACCACCGCCGCGGAGACACCGTCAAGCCGGTGCTGGAGTGGCCCTGACCGGTGCTGCCGAATCAGCGGTGTACGGGCAGGTGGTCGCTCCCAGATCCCGAGGGCGGTAGCCGACGGGGTAGCCGGGGTAGGTCTTGTTCGACGCGTCGGCGGTGGCCCGCGAGTGCGTCCGCTTCGGTAGGAACCGCTCCACGCGGGCCCTGGCGCGAAGACCCCGCACGGCGGCCCGCTCGACCGTCGCCGAGCCCGACGGGAAGCCGAAGGCACCGGCCATCCGGTCGTCCAGCAGCGCGAAGACTGCCTGCTTCACTGCAGGGGTCAGCGCAGCGGGGTACCAGGAGCAGTACAGATCGAGGGTGTACGTGCCGATCCGTCGATTGTCCTCGGTGAAGCGGAACGTGCGCTCCTCGTAGTCGAGCTTGAACTGCGCGAGCTCGGTGTACGACTCGGGGATGTTCTTGATGCCCATTCGTTTTCCCACTTCGCAGTAGAAGTGGAACGTGGCGAGTCGTTCCTTGGGGTGCAGGCGACGCCATCCGTAGGTGTCGATCCACTCGATCGGCTCGTAGATGAACGTCGTCAACACGTAGAGCATGTCGTCGTTCGAGATGTCGTACTTTCCGTGCATTCGGTTGACCATCCGAAGTGACTCGCGCCCCCGCTCGGAGTCGTATCCGTGCTCGAGCAGTTCGGCCATCAACAGCGAGGTGTCGTCGTAGCGCTTCTGCGGTCGTTTCTCGAATTCGCCGGTCTCGGCCAACAGCGCCGAGATGGTCGGCACGCAGTAGGTACGGAACAACGCGAATTCGAGTGCACGCTGGTAGTCCCAGGGGAACTCGTAGCCAGCGGTGATGCGGTGGATCGTGTGGCAGTCCCGCACCGGGTCGAGTTCCTCGATACGCCGGAGCCAGCCGAAGCGCCCCTTCTTCGGCGTGATGTCCATGGTCAGCTCCGTCCGTGCCGAAGCTTGAGCACCAGCGCCGAGATCTTCATGTCCCGTGCCTTCCGCTTCATCGTCAGCAGATTGAGCGGAGATGCGAAGCTCTGCACCGCAAGCGATTTGACGGTGCTGAACTCTCGCAGGCCGTCGGCGCCGTGGATGCGGCCGAACCCCGAGTCACCGGTGCCGCCGAAGGGCAGTGCCGGGATGCCGGCGAAGCCGAGGACCGAATTGACCGTCACCACACCGCAATCGAGCTTCTCGGCGGCGCGTCGACCCACCGCGGTGTCCTTGGTGAACACCGACGCACCGAGTCCGTAGGCGGAGGCGTTGGCCCGCTCGATGCCCTCCTCGAGATCGCGAACCTTGTTGACCACCACCGTCGGACCGAAGGTCTCCTCGGTGATCGCCGTGGAATCCTCCGGCACGTCGGTGAGGATGACGGGGTCGATGTAGGGGCCGTGGAGCGAGTCGAGTCCGCCGAGCACGGCCTTGCCGCCCTTGGCCAACGCGTCCTCGATCTGGCCGCGCACGATGTCGCTCTGTTTGGCCATCGTCATCGGGCCGTACGACGAGGTTCCCACGCCGCCGGGCTTCAATGCCCGTACCGCGGAGGTGAACTCGGTGACGAACCGGTCGTACGCAGGCTCGGCGACGTAGATGCGTTCCACACCGGCGCACGTCTGCCCGGCGTTGCCCATCGCGCCGAACGTCGCGAACTCCACTGCGGCAGCGATGTCGGCGTCGGCATCGACGAGCATGGCGTCCTTGCCGCCACACTCGGCGACCAGGGGAGTCAACGTCTTCGCGCACGCGGCCATGACCTTCTTGGCCGTGGCGGTCGAACCGGTGAAGGCAATCTTGTCGACGGTGGATTCGCACAGCGCCGAGCCGGTGGAGCCGTCGCCGGTCACCGTCTGGAACACCGGGTGCGGGGCGGCGAGCGACGCCCATTTCTCGGCCAACCACACACCGACCCCCGGCGTGAGTTCGCTGGGCTTGAAGACCACGGTGTTTCCGGCGGCCAGTGCGTAGGCGATGGAGCCCATCGGGGTGTACAGCGGGTAGTTCCAGGGACCGATCACCCCGACGACGCCGAACGGGCGGTAGCCGACGTACGCCTTCTGGTTCACCGAGATGAGCCCGGAGCCGACCTTGCGCTGCCGGAGGATCTTCTCGGCATTGCGGGCCGCCCAATCGATGTGTTCGACGCCCATCATCACTTCGAGTATCGAGTCCTCGTCGGGCTTGCCGGTTTCGGCGGCGATGACGGCAGCGAGACTCGCGGCGTCCCTGGCGATGGCGGACTTGAATTCGAGCAGCCACCGTTTGCGTCCGACGAAGCCCTGCACATCCCACCAACGCGCGGCCGACCGGGCGCGAGCGACGGCGGCGTCGACCTCTGCGGGGCCCGCGATCGGATACGCGGCGAGTGCGACACCTGTTCTGGGGTCGAGGCTTTCGAAGGTGCTCTCGTTCGTTCGTTCGATCTGGTCCGTCACGGGCTCTATCCTCCAGCAGATCGCATCACATATATTTGATGTGATTCAATGTTGTCCAGGACACACTATGCGTCGCTTCCGGTTGCTACAACCCCCCGTTGCCCCGATGTGCAGGAGCCGATCCATGAGTATCGATCTCACCCAGGAACAGACTGCGTTCGCGCAGGCCGTCGCGTCATTCTGTGCCAAAGAGGCGGGCACCAGGTCCCAACGGGATGCCCTCACCGAACACGGCAAGCACACCCACAACCAAGCGCTCTACGACAAGATGGCCGACCTGGGCTGGTTGGGAGCGATCATCTCGGAGGACCACGGTGGGGCAGGCGGCAGCACCGTCGACCTGTGCATCCTCCTCGAAGAATCAGCCAAGGCCATGGCACCCATCGGCGGTATCGGACCCACCTTGATCACCGGCGCGGCGTACGAGAAGTTCGGCACGCCCGCGCAGAAGGACACTGTTCTCGGCGGCATCGTCGCCGGGCGCAGCTACTCGATCTCGATGTCCGAGCCCGAGGCCGGCTCGGATGTGGGAAATCTGACCTGCCGTGCCGAGAAGACCGACTCCGGTTGGCTGATCAACGGCCAGAAGACCTGGTGCTCGAATGCGCATTTCGCCGATCGGATCCTGCTCGTCGCACGTACGGGCAGAGAAGGTGGCAAGCACGAGGGTCTGACGATGTTCGACGTCCCGGCCGATATCGAGGGCCTGAACATCGTCGGCATCGACACGATGGGCGGAAAGGAAGTCAACGACCTGTACTTCACCGACTGCGTGCTTCCCGAGGACGCGGTGGTCGGGGTGGAAGGGCAAGGATGGTCGCAGCTGATGACCGGTCTGAACATCGAGCGCCTGATTCTCGCGGCGATGATGCTCGGTACCGCGCAACGAGCGTTCGACGACACACTCGACTTCATCACCCAGCGAAAGCAATTCGGCAGGCCGGTCGGGACGTTCCAAGCACTGCGGCATCGAATTGCCGATCTGGCCACCGAGATCGAGTGCGGACGGCTGCTGGTCTACCACGTGGCTCGGTTGGTCGACGAGAACCCGACGAAGCTGTTCCCCCGCGAGGCCTCGATGGCCAAGCTCAAGCTCACCGAGACCGCGAAGAAGGTGGCACTCGAAGGCATGCAGATGATGGGCGGTTACGGTTACGCCACCGAGTTCGACATGGAAAAGCACGTTCGAACGACTCTGGTCTCTTCGATCTACGGCGGTACCAACGAGATTCAGCGTGACATCATCGGCAAGACGTACGGACTCTAGGTCATCGTGTTGCGTCGTCGCCCGCAGCTCTCGGAGGATGTCGCCGCAAGTATTCGCCAGCAGATCGTCACGGGTGCGCTCGAGCCGGGTGCATTCGTGCGAATCGACGAAACGGCCACCGAGCTGGGTGTGAGCGCGACACCGGTGCGTGAAGCGCTGGTGTCTCTCCGCGGTGAAGGACTGGTGGAGCTGGTACCTCGGCGCGGCTACCGCGTCAGCGAACTGACGCAGCAGGACATCGACGACATCTTCTGGTTGCAGGGCACGATTGCGGGCACACTTGCCCGCCGCGCGGCCCACGTCATCACCGACGAACAGATCGACGCGGTGCGCGCGCTGAACGACCGGCTACGTGATGCGGTGTTCCGACGCGACCTCGACGGCATCGAATCCTGTGAGTTCGAATTCCACAGGTACATCAACAAAGTCGCCGGTGGAGCCAAGCTGGCATGGTTTCTGTTGGGTGCCGTCAGATACACGCCGGCCCGAATGTACGCGTCGAACCGGCAGTGGTGCGAGCATGCGCTCAGCAGCCACGAGGAACTGATCGAGGCATTTCGTCGACGGGACGCCGACGGTGTCGCAGACCTGATGTGCACGCAGTTCCTCGTCGGTGCGACATTGGTTCACGGGCTTCACGGGTGAGGTGGTTTCACCGGTGAGGTGGCCAACAACAGTTCGGTGCACCGGTCGACAACGGCGTCCTCGCTCAGTTCCAGTTCTCCGCCGAGCCACGCGGTGAGGACCTGAGCGAATCCGCCGACGACGAAATGGGTTGTCAGGTCGAGATCGTGATCCCTTGTCGTGCCGTAGAACTCGGTGGCCTGAGTGGCCAGCAGATGGGCGAACATCTTCGTCGACTCGGCTCGTTTGGCCACCAGGATGTCGCCGACCGTCGTGGCGGAGAAGAGGAGGAACCCGCGGCGTGGGTCTTCGGCGACAGCGCGCACGATCGCACGGATCCCGGCGTGTACCCGTTCGCGGTCGTCCTTCGGTGCTGCGGCGACCGCGTCGAGCGCGATGGCCGCGACATCGTCGACGACATGGTCGTACACCGCCACCATCAGCGCGTCCCGGTCTGCGAAGCTCTCGTAGAAGTAGCGGCTGACGACGCCGGCCCGGCGGCATACCCCGCGAACGGTCAAGTCGGGCTTCGCTGTTCCGAGCAGATCGAGGCCGGTCTCGATGAGGATGCGCCGACGCTCGGCGACTCGCGCCGAACCGTCGACGCCGCCGTAGGTGCGGGGTGAATCGGGCATGGATACATCTTGACATCCCTCGGCATCCACGCCTAGCTTGATCTGAACACAGACGTACTCAGATTGCTGACAGTGAAGGAATCGATTGCATCATGACTGTCGACACCGACTTTCTGCGCAAGTCCATGACCGGGTTCGGCCTGCTCGCGGGGTCGGCGAACGTCATCATGCAACTCGGGCACCCCGCCGTCGGGTACGGAGTGTTCGAGAGCCGCGTGGAATCCGGACAGATCAACCGGCACCCGATCAAACGCACCCGAACCACGTTGTCCTACCTCGCCGTCGCGGGTATGGGCGACGACAAGACCAAGGCCGCATACCGCAAGGCGACCAACAGATCCCATGCGGCCGTGCGGTCGACGGCCGACAGTCCGGTGAAGTACAACGCCTTCGATCCCAACCTGCAGCTGTGGGTGGCGGCGTGCCTCTACCGCGGTTTCGAGGATGTGTACGTTGCGCTGTACGGGCCACCCGATCCGGCCGTTGCAGACGAGATGTATCAGGCGTGCCACGTACTCGGCTCGACCCTGCAGATGCCGCCCGAGATCTGGCCCGCAGACCGAGCGGCGTTCGAGAAGTACTGGGAAGCAGCGCTGGACGACATTCACATCGACCCGACGATCAGGCGTTACCTGTACGGTATCGCCTCGGCCACGTTCGCCAGACCCGCAGCATTGCATCCGCTGATCGGGCCGTTCTTTCGCTTCGTGACCACCGGATTCCTACCCCAGCGATTCCGGGACGAGATGGAATTGCCCTGGGACCCGGTCAAGCAGAGACGGTTTGCGCTACTGCTGCGCAGCGCGTCCCTGCTCAACCGGATGTTGCCGCCTGTCGTGCGAGCACTGCCGTTCAACATCCTGCTGCGCGATGTCGAGCGTCGGATGCGTTCGGGGCGGGCGCTGGTCTAGTTCGAGCCTCAGCTCAGGTGATGCGGCTGCGGGTGCGACTTGTGACCCTCGTCCGAGCCCTCGTTGTCCTGATGGCCGTTCGCTGTTCCCTGCACACCCGTCCCGGCCGGAACCATCGAAATGATCACTGACTTCGAGGTGGGGCAGTTGCTCTGCAGCGCAGTCGAATCCAGCGGAATCAACGGATTGGTCTCGGGGTAGTACGCAGCAGCCGACCCGCGCGGGGTGTCGTACTCGACGATGCGGAACGACGGCGCGCACCGTTCCACGTCGTCGTCGTCCCACTTGGTGACGAGATCGACCATGTCGCCGTCGCGGAAACCGAGCGTCGAGATGTCTTCTCGGTGCACGAAGATGACGCGTCGGCCGTTCTCGATGCCGCGGTACCGATCGCTGAGGCCGTAGATGGTCGTGTTGAACTGATCGTGGCTGCGCAGGGTCTGCAGAATCAGATGGCCCGGCGGAACCTGCAGCACGTCGATCGGTGACACCGCGAATTCACCACGGCCGCTCTTGGTTTCGAACGTCCGACTGTCGCGCGGGGGGTGTGGAAGAACGAAGCCACCGGGGCGTCGAACATTGACCTCGTAGCCCTCGCAACCGGCGACGACGCGGGAGATGTGCTTGCGGATGTTGCGGTAGTCGTCGCGGAAACCCTTCCAGTCGAGACCGTATCGGTCACCGAGGGTCGCCTCGGCGATACCGCTGACGATGGCGACCTCGGAACGAAGGAATTCGCTCGCGGGCTTCAGCGGTCCGCGTGAGGAGTGTACCGAGCAGGTGGAGTCCTCGACCGAGATCCACTGCTCGCCACTGGCTTGCACGTCCTTCTCGGTGCGGCCCAGGGTCGGCAGAATCAGTGCGGTCTCGCCGCAGACCAGGTGCGAGCGGTTGATCTTGGTGGAGATCTGCACCGTCATCCGCATCTTGCGCAGCGCCTCGAAGGTGACGTCACTGTCCGGAGTTGCCTGGACGAAGTTTCCGCCGAGTCCGAGGAAGAAGTGCGCCTTGCCGTCGCGCATGGCCCGGATGGAATCGACGGTGTCCAAGCCGTGCTCGCGCGGCGGCTCGAAGTCGAACTCCGCGGCCATCGCGTCGAGGAACTTCACCGGAGGGCGCTCCCAGATTCCCATCGTGCGGTCGCCCTGGACGTTCGAGTGACCACGAACCGGGAGCAGACCCGCACCTGCCTTACCGATGTTGCCTTGCGCGAACGCGAGATTGGTGACTTCCTTGATGGTGGCGACGGCGTTGCGGTGCTGCGTCAGGCCCATTGCCCAGCAGAACACGGTGGCCTTGGAGTCGCGCAGCATCTCGGCGGCCTCGGTGATCTGCGCTACCGACAATCCGGTCACTTCGGTGACGAGATCCCAGTCGACCTCGGCGACGTGCGCCTTCCATGCGTCGAAACCGACGGTGTAAGTGTCGAGGAACTCGTGATCGAGCGCGTCCCACTTCACCAGTAGTGAGCCGATGGCCTGGAAGAGTGCGAGGTCGCCGTTGAGCTTGATCGGCAGATGCAGATTCGACAGGTCCGTTCCCGGCCCCACCATTCCGCGCGGAGTCTGTGGATTCTTGAAGTTGAGCAGACCCGCTTCGCGAAGTGGGTTGATGGACAGAATCTTTGCGCCGTTCTGCTTCGCCAGCTCGAGGGCCGAGAGCATACGCGGGTGATTGGTGCCGGGGTTCTGGCCCGCCAGGATGATCAGCTCGGCGTTGTGGACGTCGTCGAGCGTCACACTGGCCTTGCCGATGCCGATCGACTCCTGCAGAGCGATGGACGTCGACTCGTGACACATGTTGGAGCAGTCGGGCATGTTGTTGGTGCCGAACGACCGAGCGAACAACTGATACGTGAACGCGGACTCGTTGGAGGCGCGACCCGAGGTGTAGAAGATGGCCTCGTCGGGACTGGCGAGGGACTTCAGCTCGTCGCCGATCAGGCGGAACGCGTCGTCCCACTCGATGGGCTCGTAGTGGCTGCCGCCGGGCAGCTTGATCATCGGGTGCGTGATCCGGCCCTGCTGGCCCAGCCAGTGCTCGGTATGTGCGTCGAGTTCGGCAATGCTGTGTTGCGCGAAGAACTCCGGCGTCGCTCGCGTCGTCGTCGCCTCCTCGGCAACGGCCTTCGCGCCGTTCTCGCAGAATTCCGCCGCGTGCCGGTGGCCCGGATCCGGATCGGGCCAGGCGCAGCTCATGCAGTCGAAACCCTCGGCCTGGTTGAGCTTGAGGAGCGTCTGCGCGGTGCGCTTCGGGCCCATGTGCCCGAGTGCCCGCTTCATCGACACGGCAACGGCGACGGGGCCTGCCGCGTGGGTCTTCGGCTTCTCGATGTCGAGCTCGGCCTCGTCGACGTCGCTGTCGGTGCGTCTCATGCGGGTCCCTTCGTTGCGTTACCCCCGCACTCGACCATAGCCGTAGGCTCAGCCGGCGAGGAGCTTGGTCACCAGATCCACGTACTGCTGCTTCGCCGAATCCTGGCTCGTACCTTCGAGCTTCGCCCAGGCATCGAACTTCGCGCGGTTCACCATGTCCAGTCGTCCGGGCCGCTTACCCGAGGCGTCACCGATCGAACCCTGCTTGTAGAGCGAGTACAGGCTCAGTAGGTCGTCGTTGCTCGGCTTGGACGTGAGCTTCTTGACGTCTACCTGCGCGTCGGCGAACGACTGGTCGAGATCGGACATGAAGAACTCCTTCGGTTAGAGGTGCAGTCATCCTCGCACGGAGGCTTCGGAAATCAGCCGAATGCAGTGCGCCACGAGGGCTTCGCGGGTGACGGTGACCGTGCCGTCGAGATAGCCGATGAACAGGGCGGTCAGTGCCCCGACGGTTCCGACGGCGATCAGCTGTCGATCGGTGGAGTCGGGGAGTTGGGCGTGCACCAGTTCGACGAAGCCCGGTAGCAAGTCGAGTCCGCGGCGGCTGAGTGCCGGTTCGGCCAACGGCGCGATGAGCAACACCCGCCCCGTTTTCGGTTCGTCGATGATGAGTTCGACGAATGCGCGCACCGGCGCCGCGATGGTGTCCTCGGCGGTGGTCGCCTGCATCACGGCGTCGAGCAAGGCCTTCTGCGCTCTCGTACCCACCCAGGCGTACACGGCCCGGACGAAGGTATCGCGGTCGGAGAAGCTCTCGTAGAAATACCGTTCGGTCAGTCCGGCGGTACGGCAGACGGCGCGCACGTTGACGGCAGGTCCGTCCGGGGAGCCGAGCAGCTCGACCCCGGCCGCGAGCAGCGCGTCGTACCGCTTGGATCTGCGTTCCTCCAACTGTTGACTACGCATGTTGTCAACTCTAGTCTGACAACATGCGTAGTCAGTCCGATCGACCCGTCCCGCTCGGTCCCGATTCACTCACCTGGAAGTACTTCGGCGACTGGCGGGGGATGCTGCAGGGCGTCTGGGCGGGGTCGATGCAGAACATGCACCCCGGGCTCGGAGCCGGGGTGGAGCAGCACTCCACGTTCTTCGACGAGCGCTGGCAGCGGCTGTACCGATCGCTGTACCCCATCGGCGGGGTCGTGTTCGACGGCGATCGCGCCGAGGAGACCGCACTGCAGGTCCGCGGATACCACACGAACATCAAGGGAATCGACGCCCGAGGCCGCAAGTACCACGCACTCGATCCCGACACGTTCTACTGGGCGCACGCCACCTTCTTCATGGGGACGGTGCTCACGGCAGACCACTTCATGGGCGGACTGACCGAGGCTCAGAAGGTACAGCTGTTCGACGAGCACGTGCAGTGGTACCGCCTCTACGGAATGAGCATGCGGTCGGTGCCCGCCACCTGGCCCGAGTTCCAGAAGTACTGGGAACACATGTGCAGCACCGTGTTGGAGGACAACATGGCCGCGCGCGGGGTGCTCGACCTGTCGAAGCTGGGACCACCGCCGTACGCATCCTGGCTGCCCGAGCCCATCTGGGCCTTGTGCCGGCGTCCGGTGGCGAGCCTGTTCGTCTGGATCACCGTCGGGCTCTACGACGAGCCGGTACGCACGCTCCTCGGCTACAGCTGGTCCGAGCGGGACGAGAAGCGCCTGGCGCTGTTCGGCAAGGCCGTGAACCTCGTATTCGGGTTGGTGCCACCACGACGGCGACTGCATCCGCGGGGCCGCGCCGGATGGGACCGCGTCAAGGGCCGCACCCCGAGAACGGCACCGTTGGTGCACACACCGGCCCGCAATCTGCCGCCCGTGGAGCGGCGATCGGACCCCTCGCACTACAGCCCGAAGGTGTAGATCGGTGCGCTCGGGGTACCACGCGGTTATGCACAGTGTCAGAACCGGAAGCGGAACCCCGATCGTCCTCGTCCACGGGCTCGGGTCCTCTCACGGAAACTGGGACCCGATCGTCCCCGCCCTCGCCAAGCATCGTGAGATCATCGCCCTCGACCTGCCCGGGTTCGGGAAGACTCCGCCGCTGCCCGAGGTCTCCATCGCGTCGTTGACCGACGCGTTGCGGGAATTCCTCGACAACGAAGGTCTCTCCGACGCCGACCTCGTCGGTAGTTCCATGGGTGCGCGCATGGTCGTCGAACTGGCCCGCCGCGGTCACCGAGGCTCGATGGTGGCACTCGATCCGGGCGGCTTCTGGAACGACCGCCAGGTCAAGATCTTCGGAGCCACGATCACCGCGTCGTTGGCACTGATGAAGAACGTGCAGCCGCTCGTGCCGTTCCTGGCCGGTAACCCGGTCACCAGAACGGCTGCGCTGGCTCAGTTCTCGGCTGCGCCGTGGAAACTTCCGAGAGGTCTGGTCGAACAGGAGCTGAAGGGCTTCTCCTCCAGGACGTCCCCGTCGCTCGACGCCGCACGCAAAGCCTTGATCCACGGGCCGAAGCAGATGGGTGCAGCGAAGGGGTCGTTGCAGGGCCCACTGCTCATCGGCTGGGGCCGTCAGGACAAGGTGACGACGCCCAGCCAGGCACAGGTGGCATTGGAGCGATTCCCCGACGCCACCCTGCACTGGTTCGACAAATGCGGACATTTTCCGCACTGGGATCAGCCGACCGAGACCGCGCGGGTCATCCTGCGGGCGACGGGTCGCTGACGCTCACAAACGTCAGCCGTTCCACCAGGGCCGCAGGGGGACGTCCGCCTGGCCCTTCGGCCCGAGTTTGACCGCCAGAACCTGGTGCAGCTGAACCACATTGCGCTCGAATCCCAGACGGGAGCCGGCCATGTAGAGGCCCCAGACGCGGGCCGTTCCCTCACCGGCCTCGGCCACGCAGGCATCCCAGTTCTCGACGAGGTTCCGGCACCATCCGGCGAGGGTCAGGGCGTAGTGCTCGCGGAGATTCTCCTCGTGACGAACCTCGAGTCCGACGTCCTGGATCTCGGTGATGATGCGGCCCGAGCCGGTGAGTTCGCCGTCCGGGAAGACGTACCGGTCGATGAAGCTGCCCGCCTTGGCGTGCGCGCGATTGTCCGGCCGGGTGATCGAGTGGTTGAGCAGCCGACCGCCGTCCCGCAGCTTGGACTGGATGAACGTGAAATACGACGGGTAGTTGTGCACGCCGATGTGCTCGGTCAGTCCGATGGAGGAGATGGCGTCGAAGTTGGTCTCGGGCACGTCGCGGTAGTCCGAGAAGCGCACCTCGGCGAGATCGGAGAGCCCCTCGTCGGCGATGGCCTTCTGCGCCCACGACGCCTGCTCCTGCGAGAGCGTCACGCCGATGACCCGGACGCCGCGGCGAGCGGCGTAGCGCACCATCGAGCCCCAGCCGCAGCCGATGTCCAGCAAGCGATCACCCGGCTGCAGGCCGAGCTTGTCGAACACCAGGCGGTACTTGTTCTCCTGAGCAGCCTCCAGAGACTGATCGGCGGCCTCGAACGCCGCGCAGGTGTACGTCATCGAGGGGCCGAGCACCTTCTCGTAGAAGGCGTTGGACACGTCGTAGTGGTGGTGGATCGCTTCTGCATCGCGAGTCTTGGAGTGACGCAGACCTTCTGCGATGCGACGCCACCGCGGAATCGCTTCCTGGGGCGGGGGAGCGATGGGCCGCAACACATCCCAGCCGAGCGAACGGGCGATCGAGGTCAATGTCATTGCCGAGGGGCGACGGAAGTGCAGTTCGTCGCCCATCAGTGCCAGCAACTCGTAGGGGTCACCCGGATGGACGCCCGTAGCTTCGAGATCGCCGGAGACGTACGCGCGCGCCATGCCCAGATCGCCGGGAGCGGTTGCGAGATAGGTGGTTCCGCGAGGGCTCTTGAGGTTGAGGCCGATTCTCGCGTCCTCGGGTCCTGCGGTGCTGCCGTCGTATGCGGTGAAGCGCAGTGGGATGTTGCCGTCGGAGATCAGCTCCAGAATCTCGGAGATCTTGAGCTTCTGGGCACCGTTCACCGTGCGATTGCCGGAGTCCTTGAACGTCGTCATCTGCGTTGCACCGCCTTCGAGTACAAATCCAACAATCGGGATTCGGGATCGTATTTCTTCTTCAGCTGGATGTATCTCTCGCCGCCGTACAGCACGGCGAATTCGTCCTCGGTGTAATAAGCATCCGAGTACAGCGATTTATGCCCGTCGAACTCGGTCACTTTCTTCTCGATGGCGCGGTTCGCGGCACCCTCGGGTTCGCCCGAAACGATCGGGACCGAAGACCAGAAGCCGATGTTGACGTACGTGCGTTTCGGTTCGAGTGGATACAGCGGCCACGGTCGGGCCGGATTCGCTCCCGGCGCTGCCGGCTCACGAAGTCGCAACGGGCACAACCACAACGGCTCGATCGGGATGTTGTCGAGGAACCACGCCACGAAGCCTGCGGTGTGTTCGATCGGAACCTCGACATCCTGCACGACGCGTTCGCGCGGCGGATTTCCCTTGCGCTTCTCGAGTCGGTCGGCAATGTCGTACTTGCGATCGAGGCCGATGAGCTTCCAGTAGAAACTGCTGCGCCGGTACTTGCGCGGCCAGAAGCGTCGGATTCTCGGGTTCTGTGTTCCGAATGCGCGGGAGCACCAGAACCAGTCGGTGTCCCAGCGCCACAGGTAGTCGTGAATGGTGAGGCGGTCGGTCTTCGGTGTGTCCGACGCATGCTGGATCGAGCGGTAGAAGATGTCGGCACCGGTGTAGTCGCTGACCGGCCCCGGTTCGGCGGTCTGGACGCCGAGGGTGAGGTAGCTTTCGTCGGCGCCGAAGACCACACCGTCGAGGTATTGGACCTCGATGCCGTCGTACTCGCGCTGCTCGACGATGGTGTCCATCGTGGACTGGAGAGTGTCGAGATCGTGAAATCGTAGGTGGCGCAACGCGACATACGGCAGCACGGGTTCGAGCTGAATCCGCAGCCGAGTGGAGTAGCCCAGGGTGCCGTACGAGTTGGGGAAGCCCCAGTAGAGATCTGCGTGTTCGCCCTCCGGTGTCGCGGTGACGATCTCGCCGCTGCCGGTGAGGACGTCGATCTCGAGCACCGATTCGTGCGGGAGTCCACTACGGAACGACGTCGACTCGATACCGAGGCCGGTGACGGCTCCACCGAGAGTGATCGTCTTGAGCTGCGGGACGACGAGGGGCGCGAGACCGTAGGGAAGCGTCGCGTCGACCAGGTCCTCGTAGGTGCACATGCCGGCGACATCGGCTGTGCGCGTGGCGGGATCGACGGTGATGACCTTGCTCAGGCCGGAGACGTCGAGCCCCGGCGTGGTGGTGGTCGTCCTGGCCCGGAACAGGTTGGACGTCTTCTTCGCCAGACGCACCGTCGCATCGGTCGGAATTGCGCGATAGCTGCGAAGCAACTGCTCGACACCCGACCGGTGCGCTGCGTAACCGCTCTCCCTCGGTTCTGGCCGTCGTCCGAGAAGAGCATTCACTGAAGCCACATACAGACGCTATATCTCGTACCGCACGGTATCCACCGGCATTGGCGTCCGACCGGTGAAACTTCACGCAACTGTTGCCGAATCCGAGCGAGGAATCGGAGTAAATCGGACAAATGGTTGCGTCATGCATGTGTTTTGCCGATACGAGAATCGTCGTGTGAAGCACATCACACATGCATCGGCGCGATGCCGAACGTGGCCTCGAGGAGAGGCAGGATGGACGCACATCCCGTCCGCTAGAGAAGGAGAACGTTTCCGTGGCTCAGGTCAGTGCATCCAGTTCCGCCACCATCGCTGCCACACCGGATCGGGTGCTCGCCGCGCTCGCCGACTACGAGACGGTGCGCCCGCGCATCCTCCCCGAGCAGTACCGCGACTACGAGGTGGTCCAGGGCGGGCAAGGGGACGGAACCGTGGCCACGTGGACCCTGCAGGCCACCGAGAAGCGAGTGCGCAACGTCGCCGCGACCGTCACCGTCGCCGGATCGACCATCACCGAACGCGATGCCAACTCCTCCATGGTCACCACCTGGTCGGTTGCCCCGGACGGCGCAGGCACCACGGTCACCACGACGACGGAATGGAAGGGCGCAGGCGGCATCGGCGGATTCTTCGAGAAGACCTTCGCACCACTCGGACTGAAGAAGATCCAGGCCGCGACGCTGGACAACCTGCGTCGCGAGTTGATCTAGTCGGATCGTTCCGCAGGCTCCACTCCTGCCTAGACCCGCTCGAAATCCGGGGCCGCGATCAGCGTCAGGGTTCCGACCACCACGGTGCGCATCGACCACAGGAACATCCCGTCGGGTCCGCGGTCGACCGTGTCGTAGGCCCCGGGCAGGGTGTCGAGGTCGGTGCGGGCAGCAATCGCGTCGTCGTATTCACGATCGCGTCGGGCATCGTTGTAGACGACCTCCGCCAACGCCAGCGCGTGCTCGACGACGGTGATGACGGCCCACGTCGCCTGCTTCGGAGTGAGGTCGTAGCGAATTCGGTAGCGCGTCTGGACGGCGTCGGCCATCCGAAGAGCGTCGATCGAACTGGGAGTCAGACCGATCAGATACTCCGCGATGCCCGGGTTGGAGTGAACCAGCTCGCGCATCGCGGAGGCGAGGGTCAGCAGAGCGTCGTGCATCGATTCGTCGTCACCGGGGAGCGGCGGCGACCACCTGCGCAGAATCTCCTCCGCCACGAGGGCCTTGAGGGAACCGAGATCGTCGATGTTGTTGTAGATGGCGACGATCGACACGCCCAGTCTCTCGGCCACCGACTTCACCGACACCTTCGGCAGCGTCAGCGCGATACCGGCCTCGGCCATGGTCTCGGGCGTCACCCGACGCTTACGAGGGGAGTGACCCTCGGGGTTCGTCGGTGCGTGCATTCGAGGATGGTACGCGTCTCAGTACTGACAGATGTTCAGGCGCGGGGCTCCAGAATCGCATCGTGTCCTTCTCTTCCGCACTACCCGCGACCGACGGGGATCGGACGCTGGTCGAAGACGGATGCGGGATCTGATGAGGACGGCATCCACACGATGGGTGCGGCGGTGAGAGTGGCGGACGGCCGAACCTTCGCCGGGGCGAATCTCTATCACTTCACCGGTGGCCCGTGCGCAGAGACCGTCGCGCGGAGCAACGCTGATCCTCGTTACCGAGGGCGAACCGTCGTGCGGCATCGCCGGAAGGCACTGCGCTGAGTGTCCACTATTCGTCACCGCAGGCGCGATCCCGTGTTTGCCGCGAAATTGTGGACACTCAGGTCGGTATGTCGATTCGACGCGCAGTGAATCACAGCGATTCAAGGTGCGACTACGCTGGTGTTCGCTTCGAACCCACGCGAGAGGACGGCACAGTGCAACCCGGTGAACAGCCCGACATGGCATCGATCCTGCAGCAGGCCCAGCAGATGCAGCAGCAGCTGATGGCGGCGCAGGCCGAGATCGCGGAAACCGAAGTGACCGGCCAGGCAGGCGGCGGACTCGTCGTCGCCACGGTCAAGGGAACCGGTGAGGTCGTCGGACTGACCATCGACCCCAAGGTCGTCGACCCCGAAGACATCGAGACTCTGCAGGACCTGGTGATCGGTGCGATCGCCGATGCGTCTCGCGCGGCTCAGGCCGTCGCGAGCGAGAAGATGGGCCCCCTCGCTGGTGGTCTCGGTGGCATGCCCGGCCTGCCCGGGTTCTAGGCGGTGTACGAAGGTCCGGTTCAGGATCTGATCGACGAACTCGGCAAGTTTCCCGGGGTCGGTCCGAAGAGCGCTCAGCGCATAGCTTTTCATCTCCTGGGCGTCGAGCCTCCCGAGGTGGATCGGCTCATGCGCGCGCTGCAGCGTATTCGCGACGGCGTTCAGTTCTGCATCGTCTGCGGCACGGTCTCGGACAAGGAACTGTGCCGGATCTGTGCCGATTCGCGTCGAGACAGATCGATGATTTGCGTCGTCGAAGAGCCCAAAGATGTTCAGGCCGTGGAACGTACGCGAGAGTTCAAGGGTCGCTACCACGTGCTCGGCGGAGCGCTCGATCCACTGAACGGAGTGGGGCCGGATCAGCTCCGCATCCGAGAGTTGTTGACCCGTGTGGGAACTCAGGACGACGGAGTGGACGTCACCGAGGTCATCATCGCCACCGACCCCAACACCGAGGGTGAAGCAACGGCCACGTATCTGGTCCGCATGATGCGCGACTTCCCCGGCCTGGCCATTACCCGCCTCGCCTCCGGCCTGCCCATGGGCGGAGACCTCGAATTTGCCGACGAACTGACGCTGGGCCGCGCTCTGACCGGACGCCGACGAATGTGAGTGCCCACGGATGTGGTGCGATCAAGTGCCGCCCAGGGCACTCGACCGCACCACTGCCGTAGGCGCTATCGCAGCCGCTCCTTGCGGAGTTGCGCAACCTCGGGCAACTCGAGCGGAGCGAGCGTGGTGCCCAAGGCGCGCTCCAACAAGTAGTCCGCCAACTCCGGGTTTCGGGCGAGTACCGGCCCGTGCATGTACGTGCCGATCACAGACCCCTGCACGACGCCTTCGCGTCCGTCGCCGACACCGTTGCCCACGCCGTGGGTGACCTTGGCCAATGGGGACGCATCCAGCCCGAGAGTTGTTCCGCCGCGGTGGTTCTCGAAGCCGGTGAGTTTCTGGCTCAGGCCCTCGAGCGCGGGCTCGGTGACGACCTCGCCGATGGACCTGGTGGCCTGCGGCGCGGTGGTGACGTCGAACAGCGAGATGCCGTCGACGCGTTCGCCCGCGGAGGTTTCGTACCAGTGGCCGAGTACCTGGATCGCGGCGCAGATCGCCAGCACCGGCGCACCGCGAGCCGCGGCGTTCTGCAATCCGGGATAGCGGGTGAGGTGACGAGTCGCCAGGCGTTGAGCCGAATCCTCTGCTCCACCAAGGGTGTACACGTCGAGGGAATCAGGAACCGGGTCGCTGAGAGTGATCTGGACGACCTCGGCGTCGATGTCTCGCATCCGGAGCCGCTGCCGCAGAATGAGCGCGTTTCCGTTGTCGCCGTAGGTGCCCATCACGTCGGGCAGGACGAGGCCGATGCGTACGGTGGACTCAGACATCTTTCACCTCACGTGCCAGCGCGCGACCGAGATCGCGGAACGCGGTGTAGTTTGCGAGCACTTCGACGCGTCCCGGCGGGCAGGAAGCAATGGCCTGCAACGGATCTGCGATGGTGGTGTGCTGCGAACCTGCATAGAGCAGCCGCACTCCGAGGTCGGTCGCGCGTTCACCGGCGGCCACGACGGCGACGTTCTCGAAGTGTTCGAAGCGGACGTCCCACAGCCACGACAGGTCCTCGCCGTCGGGAACCTGACCGTTGACGGCGATGACGAGCCCGTCGCAGGTGGGGTCGATCATCGACAGTGCTTCCTGCCAGCCGGCGGGGTTCTTCGCGAGAAGCATTCGGACGGAATGAGATCCGTACTGAACGGTGGAGTAGCGACCGGCCACCTCGTCGACGCTCGACGCGGCCGCGACGGCATCGGTCGGTGTCGCGCCGAGCGTCACTGCGGCGGCGACGGCCTGAGCTGCGTTGCCGCGGTTGGCCTTTCCTGGCAGCGACAACGTCATCGGCAGCACGAGCCCGTCGGGCCCGTAGAGATTCTGGTCGTCGAGCCACCAGTCCGGCGTCGGACGCTTCAAGTCGCTGCCGGTGCTGTACCAATGCTCGCCGTCCCACACGATGGGTTCGCCGGTACGCGGACAGCTGACGGAGTCTCCTGCCCACCCACCACCCGCCGCGACCCAGACCACGTTCGGTGCGTCGAACGCGGCGGACGTGACGAGAACGTCGTCGCAGTTGGCGATGACCACGGTCTCGGGATGCCGGGCCAGTCCGGCGCGCAGTTTGCGTTCGATCATGTTGATCTCGCCCACGCGGTCGAGCTGATCGCGACTGAGGTTGAGCAACACGATCGCCGCGGGGTCGACGGCGTCGGACACATGGGGGACGTGCAGTTCGTCGACTTCGAGGGCAGCCAGCTCGGCGTCGAAGTGGGCGTGCAGTGCGGCGACGATGCCGGCGTCCATGTTCGCGCCGTCGGCTTGGGTGGCGACGTCACCGAGGGTGGCCAGCGCCGCAGCAGTCATTCTGGTGGTGGTGGACTTGCCGTTGGTGCCGGTGACGATGACGGTGCGCCGACCGCGGCCGAGCCCGCCGAGAATGTTCGGGTCGATCTTGAGTGCGACGAGGCCGCCGATCATCGATCCCTTGCCGCGGCCTGCTTTGCGGGACGCCCAGGTCGCCAGCTCCGCCGCGCGCAGTGCCACGCGGCCACGTGCGCCGATACGTCTGCGCTCACCCACTTCAACCATCCGCCGAGTCTGGCACAGAAGAGGGTGCAGTTTCACGTCGGCGGTGTCGACCCCTCGGTCATTCCGCAGGCTCCACTCCCGCTACCCCTCGGTCATTCCGCAGGCTCCACTCCCGCCCCTCACACCGGCGCTTTCTCCAGCACTTCGGTGGGCCGCCGGACGGTCATGCCGCCCAGACACCCGCCGATGACGACGACGCCACCGATCAGTGCGAGCACCGAGGGGTTCTCGCCCAGGAAGATCCAGGCGCCGGCGATGCCGACGACGGGAACCAGCAGTGAGAACGGCGCGACGAGACCGGCGGGGTTGCGGCTCATCAGGATGCTCCACAGGCCGCTACCGACGATCGTGGCCGGAATCACGATGTAGGCCAACGCGACCAAGCCCGGCCAGCCCTGCGGACCGAACGAGGCCGTCAGTGCGTGCCAGCCGGTGCTCGGACCTTCGACGATCGCCGACAGTGCCAGCATCGGCACCGGCGGCACGACGGTCATCCACAGCATCAGCGTCATCGGCGATTCGGACTTCGCGAGTCGATTCCCCAGGTTGCCGAACGCCCAACCGAGTCCGGCGAGCAGGGTGAGGATCACCGGGAGCAAGGTCGCGTTCTGCGCGCGGTCCCACCCGATCAGCACCATGCCGAGCACGGCGATGCCGATGCCGATCGCTTGTCTGGGAGTGACGTGTTCGCGGAGCAGAAGCGCGCCGAGAACGACGGTGAACGGTGCCGACGACTGCAGTACGAGCGACGCCAGTCCGGTGGGCATGCCCGCCGCCATCGCTGCGAACAGGAACGCGAATTGCAGGAATCCGAACCCGAAGCCGTACAGCAGCAGCCACTTCAGCGGCACCTTGGGCCGCGGGACGAACAGCACGACGGGGACGGCGATGACCAGGAATCGCAGTGCGGCGAAGAAGAAGGGCGGGAAGTGATCGAGCCCCACACGGATGGCAAGGAAGTTCAGTCCCCACAGCACGACGACGGTCAGTCCGAGGAGGCGGTCGCGAGTGCTCATGGCCCCAATCGTGACGGCAGCGAATGATCAGCACAATCGAATATATTCGCAGGAACAGTTAAGATCGTCTACATGAACGTGGAGCGGCTGAGGATCCTTCGTGAACTCGCCGACCGTGGGACCGTCGCTGCCGTCGCCGACGCGCTGTCCATGACACCGTCGGCGGTATCTCAGCAGCTCAAGCTGCTCGCCAGGGAAGCGGGGGTGACGCTGCTCGAACCCGACGGCCGCCGACTTCGGCTCACCGACGCCGGGCGTGCGTTGGTGGTCAGGACGGACGATGTGTTCGCCGCCCTCGCCCGCGCCACGGCAGAGATGGATCGATACCGGGCGTCCCCGCGGGGACGCGTTCGAGTCGCGCTGTTCCCGTCCGGTGCTGCGCTCCTGCTGCCCGGGCTACTGACGCGGTTGGCGAACTCGGACGTCGACATCGAAGCCCGCGACGAGGATCTGCCCGCATCCTCGGTGCCGGAACTTCTGGCGGACTACGACGTCGTCCTCACGCACCGCGACGAGCGGGCACCGTCGACGGCCGGCCCGCGCATCGAGGTGACGACCCTGATGCGTGAGCCCATCGATCTGGTGTTACCGCCCGGACATGCTCTGGCGCAACATGAATCGATAGACCTCCGGGACCTGGTCGACGAACGATGGATCAGTGTCCGCGGCGGATTCCCGGTCGACGACGTGCTGCTCTCGGTGGCCGCGGCGTCCGGCGTCGAACCGCGAGTGATGCAGCGAGTGAACGACTTCCGCGTCACCGAGGTCTTGGTGGCCGCAGGTCACGGAGTGGCACTGATGCCGCGCTACGCCGTCGTTCATCCTGGCTTGGTGCGGCGAGAACTGTCCGGGGTGCGGGCAGGGCGAATCTACGAACTCGCGACGCGACCCGACGCGGGACGACTACCCGCGATCGCCGCAGTGCTCGACGCGTTCAGGGCGGAAGCGACGTTCAGGACAGGGCTTTGGCCTTCAACGTCCTGAACTCGTCCTGATCGATGGTGCCGTTGTCCAGCAACGCCTTTGCGTGTGCGATCTCCTCCGATGCCGACCGACCGGCCACTTCCTTGATGTAGTTCTCCTGCTGGTCCTTGGCGTGCTGCAGGGCGGCAACTTGACGCTTGGCCATGTTGCTGCCGTTCACGATGAGGTAGACCAGCGCGGTCAGGAACGGCGCGACGATCAGAAAGAACACCCACACGGCCTTGATGACTCCGGATGTCTTGTGGTCTCGGAAGAGGTCTCCGATGATCGAGAACATCACCATGAGATAGGCCACGAAGGCGAATCCGACGATGAGTAGCCAGAGAAAATCCCAGAAAGAATCCATGGCGAACTTCCATTCCCTAAGGTGCCCCGACGGCAGGTTCATTGTCGCACGCGGCGTACCAGCTGAGCGTCGATAAACAGCGAAAAGCCGCCCGTTCGTGATGAACGGGCGGCTTTTTCGTCGAACAGAGGATCTATTTCAGAGCGCGGTTCACGGCCGAGACCACAGCGCGCAGTGACGCAGTGGTGATCGACGTCGCGATGCCGACGCCCCAGACGGTGGTGGCGACACCGGCAGGAGAGGTCACCGAGGCTTCGACGTAGGCCGCGGCCTGTGCGTCGTCGCCTGCGGACATGGCGTGCTCGGAGTAGTCGAGGACGCTGACGTCGTAGCCGATGGTGGACAGTGCGTCGACGAACGAGGCGAGTGGGCCGTTGCCGGAGCCGGAGATCTCCTGCTCCACGCCGTCGACCTTGACCGTCGCGGTGATCGTGTCGGTGCCGCCGTCGTGCTCGGCCGCGATGACCGACTGCTTGATGCGCTCGAGCGGGCGGATCGGGGTCAGGTACTCCTCGGCGAAGACGTCCCACATCTCCTTGGGCGAGACCTCGCCGCCCTCACCGTCGGTAATGCGCTGGACGGCCTGGGAGAACTCGATCTGGAGTCGACGCGGCAGGTTCAGTCCGTGATCGGACTTCATGATGTACGCGACGCCGCCCTTGCCGGACTGCGAGTTGACGCGAATGACGGCCTCGTAGGTGCGACCGACGTCCTTCGGGTCGACGGGCAGATACGGAACCTGCCAGGTGACGTCCCCGATGTCCGAACCCTGCTCGTCCGCAGTGACTTTCATCGCGTCCAGGCCCTTGTTGATGGCGTCCTGGTGGCTACCGGAGAAGGCGGTGTAGACCAGATCTCCGCCGTAGGGGTGACGCTCGGCGACGGGAAGTTGATTGCAGTACTCCACCGTTCGACGGACCTCGTCGATGTTGGAGAAGTCGATCTGCGGATCGACACCGCGGGTGAACAGGTTCAACCCGAGCGTGACGAGGCAGACGTTGCCGGTGCGCTCGCCGTTGCCGAACAGGCAACCCTCGATGCGATCTGCACCCGCCTGATAGCCGAGTTCGGCTGCGGCAACACCGGTTCCGCGGTCGTTGTGCGGGTGCAGTGACAGCACGATGCTGTCGCGGCGGTCGAGGTTGCGGCTCATCCACTCGATCGAGTCGGCGTAGACGTTGGGCGTCGCCATCTCGACGGTGGCGGGCAGGTTCAGAATCAGCGGCTTGGCGGGAGTCGGATCGATGATCGCGGTGACCGCGTCGCACACCTCTTTGGCGTAGGCGAGTTCGGTGCCGGTGTAGGACTCGGGGGAGTACTCGTAGCGCCAGTCGGTATCGGGGAACTTGGCTGCTTCTTCGAGGACCTTGCGGGCACCGTCGGTGGCGATCTTCTTGATGACGTCACGCTCGGCCCGGAACACCACCCGGCGCTGCAGGATGGACGTCGAGTTGTAGAAGTGCACGATGACGCTGCGGGCACCCTCGCACGCGACGAAGGTGCGCTCGATCAGCTCGGGACGGCACTGCGTCAGCACCTGGATGGTGACGTCGTCGGGGATCGCGCCGTCCTCGATGATCTCGCGGACGAAATCGAAGTCGGTCTGACTGGCCGACGGGAAGCCGACCTCGATCTGCTTGTAGCCCATGCGGACCAGCAGGTCGAACATCCGGCGCTTGCGGGCCGGGCTCATCGGATCGATCAGCGCCTGGTTGCCGTCGCGCAGATCAACGGCACACCACTGCGGCGTCCGGTCGATGATCTTGTCCGGCCACGTGCGGTCGGGGAGGGTGATGGGCTCCACTTCCTCGGCGAACGGCCGATAACGGAACGTGGGCATCGAGGAGTTCTTCTGGGTGTTCCAGGCGGGCTGGTCGCTGGGAGCGGGCCGCGAGGGCGGGGTGATGGTGCGGGATCCCGAGGTGAATGCGTCGGCTGGTGACATGGTCTTCGTCTCTCCGTACAGATCAGAGCAATGTGTTCGACCGGCGCAACGAACCCCGCGACGGGAAGCCAGTCTGGTCTCAGACCCCGTCGCGGCTGTTAAGAAGGAGAGCTCGCAGCATGGGCCGAGTGTACTACCGCCGACCGACGGCCTACCCCAGGGTTGACGCGTCGAATTCTGTGACCACCGCGTCGAGCCGACGTTGCCACCGTTCGATGTCATCCATTCGTCCGACGTCGGTCATCGTCCAACAGTGCGCGAGGAGTTCGTACCCGAGGCGATCGACCTCGACATGCTGCGACCAGACCCGATGCGTCCACCCTCGATCGTTGTGCGCGGCCTCGGCACCTGCGAGAGCGGACCCGACGAGCTCGAACTGGACGTCGCGTCGCACGGCGAGAGCCGTCGGCGCGGCCACGTCCTCGGTCCGCAGCACCGTCAGCAGATGCGCGCCGAGCGTCAGGACTCGGCCGTCGGACCACAGCAACGTGCGACGAAATGCCCCGGGCAGCAGCAGCCACAGCGCTGCGAAAGCGAAAGCTACTCCCACCGTCGTCTCCACGATCCGGTCGACGACGATGTCCTCCAGCACGGACCCCGGATGGGTCAGGGTGCCCATCAGCAGGGCGAGCGGAGTGATGAACGTGACGGCCAACCCGTAGTTGCGTGCCACCGACACCTCGATCGCGAACTGCAGCACCATCAACACCACGATGACGGCCAGACCGGTCAACGGCGAGAGGAAGATGGCCGAGAACAGCGCGACGCCGGCGAGAGTTCCGCCGAGCCGCTGCAGGCCACGGTAGGTGCCGTGCACCCGATCGGGACCCTGTTGCAACACCAGGACGGCACCGAGGATCGCCCAGTCCGGTCGGCTCAGATCCAGCGCGACGCTGATCCCGCCTGCCGCCGCTGCCGCGCAGAACACCCGAACGGCGGTCGACATCGCATGGGAATCACGGTGCAGCGAGCGCCGCAACCGATACCCGACGCTCGGCCTGGCCAGCGGCAGCTGATCGGACACGGAGTCGACCGCCCGATCCGGATCGGCCCGCGCAGTGGTCGTCGCCGCAAAGGCCCGATGCGCGTCGAACAATTTCTGAACCAGCACCGGCCTCGATGACAGCCGCGCGGCACCCGCGTCGTACACCGCAGCCCACGCCGCGTGCAGACGCGCGGCCGCAGCATGACGATCGGCGGCAGACGCCGTCGGCGAGCTCGTGTATTTCTCGATGGCACCCACCGCGGCTCCGACGGCCTCGCGCTCGGGCCCTCGCGGATCCCACAGCACTCCGGACATCGACACCACCAGCGCCGACGCGACGCCGATTGCCGCACAGACCGCTCCGTGAGCGGCGCTGATGCCGGCTCCGGGGATGTACGACGACACCGCGCACACCAGCACGAAGAAGAACGCTCCCGGCGGTCCCAGTCGCAGCGCAGCGATGACGTAGACCGAGACGAGAGCGAGGAGCGAGAGCAGGGTCACCGGGATCATCCGCGCCACGCCGGTGCTCCCGAGATCGAGCGACATCTGCCCGGCCGTCGCCCCGAGCCACACCGAGGCCACCAGTGCGCCGCCCGCGGTCAGGACCACCCACCAACGCGAACGATAGGGACGGCCCTCGCCGTAGATGACGGCGAAACTGCCCGAAACAACCAGCAGTGCCTCGGTGTGGAACCCGAGCATCCACGCCGCGATCGCGGGGACACCGAACGCCAGAGCCGAGCGCAGTCCACCCGGCCAGCGACGGCCGACGGCGGGGAGCCCGAAGAGCACCCGCAGACCTCTCGGGGGTGGGGGTGGGCGGTGCTCGGGAAGGGTCACCCGACCATGTTAGGACAGGCGTATCCGCAGGCGAGCCACCCTAAAGTCCCAGCTCGGAGCTACCCGGGCCACTGCTCGGGGCATTCGCTCGGTAGGGTTACCCCGGAACAATCGCCCGATTGTCGGCTATCCAGCGGAGGTAAACAGGCGTGGCTCTCATCGTCCAGAAGTACGGTGGATCGTCGGTGGGAACCGCCGAACGTATCCGACGCGTCGCTGAACGAATCGTCGAGACCAAGAAGGCAGGCAACGACGTCGTCGTGGTCGTGTCGGCCATGGGCGACACCACCGACGAACTACTCGACCTGGCCCAGCAGGTGTGCCCGGCCCCGCCGGCCCGCGAGATGGACATGCTGCTCACCTCGGGTGAACGCATCTCCAACGCGCTGGTCGCGATGGCCATCCACTCGCTCGGTGCCGAGGCCCGGTCGTTCACCGGCTCCCAGGCAGGCGTCGTCACCACCAGCGTGCACGGCAACGCCAAGATCATCGACGTCACCCCCGGCCGCGTGCGCAGCGCCCTCGACGAGGGTTCGATCGTGCTCGTCGCGGGATTCCAGGGCGTCAGCCAGGACAGCAAGGACGTCACGACGCTCGGTCGCGGAGGTTCGGACACCACCGCCGTTGCGCTCGCCGCAGCACTGAACGCCGACGTCTGCGAGATCTACACCGACGTCGACGGCATCTTCACCGCCGACCCGCGCATCGTGCCCAACGCCCGGCACCTCGACACCGTCTCGTTCGAGGAGATGCTCGAGATGGCTGCCTGCGGCGCGAAGGTGCTCATGCTGCGCTGCGTCGAATACGCGCGTCGCTACAACGTTCCTGTTCACGTGCGCTCGTCGTACACCACGAAACCCGGAACGATCGTCTCCGGATCTATGGAGGACATTCCAGTGGAAGAAGCAATTCTCACCGGCGTCGCACACGATCGCAGCGAGGCAAAGGTCACCGTCGTCGGCATCCCCGATTCGCCGGGTTACGCGGGCAAGATCTTCCGCGCCGTCGCCGACGCGGAGATCAACATCGACATGGTGCTGCAGAACGTCTCCAAGATCGACACCGGAAAGACCGACATCACCTTCACTTGCCCCAAGTCGGACGGTCCGACGGCCGTGGAGAAGCTGACCAAGCTGCAGTCCGAGATCGGCTTCGCGCAGGTGCTCTACGACGACCACATCGGCAAGGTCTCGCTCGTCGGCGCAGGAATGAAGACCCACCCCGGCGTCACGGCGACATTCTGCGAGGCGCTGGCCGAGGCAGGCGTCAACATCGACCTCATCAGCACCTCCGAGATCCGTATCTCGGTGCTGGTCAACGACACCGAGCTGGACGAGGCCGTGCGCGTTCTGCACGCCGCCTTCGATCTCGGCGGCGACGAAGAAGCCGTCGTACACGCAGGGACAGGACGATAGAAGATGACCACAGTTGCAGTCGTAGGAGCAACCGGCCAGGTCGGTGCTGTCATGCGAACACTGTTGGAGGAGCGCAACTTTCCCGCCGACACCGTTCGATTCTTCGCCTCCGCCAGGTCGGCGGGCAAGAAGCTGCCGTTCCGCGGCGAGGAGATCGTCGTCGAGGATGCGTCCACCGCGGACCTGACCGGAATCGATATCGCGCTGTTCTCGGCAGGAGCCACGCTCTCCCGTGAGCAGGCACCGCGCTTCGCCGCTGCAGGTGCCACCGTCATCGACAACTCGTCGGCGTTCCGCAAGGACTCGGACGTGCCGTTGGTGGTCAGCGAGGTCAACCCCGAGGCAGCGAAGAACCCGCCGCGCGGCATCATCGCCAACCCCAACTGCACCACCATGGCCGCGATGCCGGTGCTCAAGGTGCTGCACGACGAAGCAGGCCTGCAGCGTCTGATCGTCTCGAGCTACCAGGCCGTCTCCGGTAGCGGACTCGCCGGTGTCGAGGAACTCGCCACCCAGGCGCGCGCCGTCATCGGCGACGTCGAAAAGCTGGTGCACGACGGTTCGTCGGTGGATTTCCCGGCCCCGAACAAGTACGTCGCGCCCATCGCCTTCAACGTCCTGCCGCTGGCCGGCGCGTTGGTGGACGACGGATCCGGCGAAACCGACGAGGACCAGAAGCTGCGCAACGAATCGCGCAAGATCCTCGGCCTGCCCGACCTGCTGGTCAGCGGTACCTGCGTCCGCGTGCCGGTGTTCACCGGCCACTCGCTGTCGATCAACGCCGAGTTCGATCGCCCGCTCTCGGTGGAGCGTGCCCGCGAACTGCTGGCCTCGGCACCCGGTGTCTCGCTGGTCGACGTGCCGACGCCTCTGCAGGCGGCAGGCGCGGACGATTCCTTGGTCGGCCGCATCCGCCAGGACCCGGGTGTTCCCGAGGGCCGCGGATTGGCCCTGTTCGTCTCGGGCGACAACCTGCGTAAGGGCGCGGCGCTCAACACGATTCAGATCGCCGAGCTGCTGGTCTGACGCCGTTGCGCGTTGTGCGTCCCCAGGGGTACGCACAACGCGCACGACGGTCAGTTCAGGCGGTGACCTTCGGCGGAGGCGTCGAAGATGTGCGCGTGCGCGTCGTCGATGCGCACATGGACGCGGTCGCCCTTCTCGGGCGGGCTGCGCCAATCGGCCCGGGCGACGATGGTTTCGGTGCGGCCGTTGATGTCTGCGCGGCCGAACACGAACGCCTCGGAACCGAGTTCCTCGACCACGTCGATCTCCAGAGCGATTCCGCTGCTTGCAATCTCGATGTGCTCGGGCCTGATGCCGAACATCACCTCCGTGGCGGACCCGAGAGTCTGCCGCGGTACGGGAATCACCTGATCGGCCAGGCGAACGCCGCCGTCGGTGACCGGGGCACGGAACAGATTCATCGACGGTGAGCCCATGAACCCGGCGACGAACGCGTTGACCGGAGTGCGGTACAGCTCGCGCGGAGTCGCGCACTGCTGCAGCACACCACCTTTGAGCACCGCGACGCGATCGCCCATCGTCATGGCCTCTACCTGATCGTGAGTGACGTACACCGTCGTCGTCCCGAGCCTGCGCTGCAGCTGCGCGATCTGCGTGCGCGTCTGGACCCGAAGTTTCGCGTCCAGGTTGGACAGTGGCTCGTCCATCAGAAACACCTGGGGCTGACGAACGATGGCGCGCCCCATGGCAACCCGCTGACGTTGGCCGCCCGAGAGGGCCTTCGGCTTGCGGTCGAGGTACGGCTCGAGGTCGAGCAGCTTCGCGGCCTCCTCGACGCGAGTGCGAATGTCCTCCTTGTTCGCCTTCGCCAGCTTCAGCGCGAACCCCATGTTCTCGGCGACGGTCATGTGCGGGTACAGCGCGTAGTTCTGGAACACCATCGCGATGTCGCGATCCTTGGGTTCGGAATGGGTGACGTCCTTGCCGCCGATCAGGATGCGGCCCGAGTTGACCTCTTCGAGGCCCGCGAGCATGCGGAGCGAGGTGGACTTTCCGCAACCGGATGGGCCGACCAGGACGAGAAATTCGCCGTCCTCGATGTGCAGGTCGAGCTCGTTCACCGCGGGAGTGTCGGAGCCCGGAAACAGCCTGGTGGTGCGCTCGAACGAGATTGTTGCCATGACGAAATAGATCCCTCCACCGGCAGGAACGTGCCGGACGATCCGAGTGTGGGGTGACGGCGGGAGCCGACGAGCACATAGTATGGCCCCCATCACAACCAGTAGAGAGGTGGCCGGGTGAGCGGAGCTGTGTCCCGACGAACCGCGCTGCGAGGGCTGGCCGTGGCCGCCGTCGCCGCCGGAGCCGCTGCTCTTCCGGTGGCGTCGACGACGCGTCGAGCACTGGCGGACGACTTCCTCCGCGGCCAGAGCCCCCTGCTGTTCCACTCACCGCCCCTGACGCCCTTCCGGGACGAGCTGCCGAGATTGCCGCTGATCAGCGGTACGGAAGTGACGTTGGACGCGCACAGTTCCATGCATTCCTTCCACGCCGACCTGCGCCCCGGGCCCACCTTCGGATACGGGCAGTGCGACTACCTCGGGCCCACCATCGAATCGCAGCAAGGCCAACCCTGGACGCTGAAGTACTCCAACACCACCGCAGGCAACCCGCTCGCCGCGGACATCGACACCTCGCTGCACGGCATGAGCGAGATGGACCGCACGATGACGCCGACGTCACTGCACCTGCACGGCAGCATCACCGAACCGGCGAGCGACGGGCACTCCGAGATGCTGGTGCGCCCGGGCGAGTCGATGACGCACAACTTCCCGGGACTCAACGACGCCGCGGGACTCTGGTACCACGACCACGCCATGTCGATTACGCGCATCAACGTCTACGCAGGTCTGCTCGGCATCAACCTGGTCCGAGATCGTTGGGACACCGGCACACCCGACAACGCACTGGGTCTGCCGTCGGGAGAGTTCGAGCTGCCGCTGGTGCTGCAGGAAAAGATCGTGAACCCAGACGGCAGCATGAGCATCCGCTCCAACATCACCGTGCCGCAGGGTAAATGGGAAGGCGGCGGCACCGGAGACGTGGGCGTCGTCAACGGCAAGATCTGGCCGACGATGGAAGTGGCCCGCGGGATGTATCGGCTGCGCGTGGTCAACGCCGGGTCGTACAGCGTGTGGAACTTGTTCTTCACCAACAGACTTCGCTTCTGGGTCATCGGGAACGACGGTGGATTGCTCGACGCCCCGGTGGAGACCACCAGCATTCGGCTCGCACCTGCCGAGCGCGCCGACATCCTCGTCGACTTCGGTGCCGTGGAGCCGGGCGCACTGATCGAGCTGCTCAACGACGAGCCACCACCCGCTCAGGCGGCATCGCTCGGTGCGGTGCCGATGCCACTGTTCTGTCAGTTCCGCGTCGCGTCCGCCGCAGGCTTCCGAGGCGGCATGCCGTCGTTGCTACGCGGTGGAAAGGGTCAGCCGGATGTGTTGCCGCCGTTGCCCACTGCGACTTTCACTCGGACGGTCACCGTGAACCAGCCGTCCGGTGGGCTGAACCTGGACATGACGCTGATGAACCTGAACAACCTGCGGTACTCGGACCCGGACATCGAGATGCCGAAGCAGGGGACCGTGGAGATGTGGAACATCGTCAACACGACGGTCGAGCCGCACCCGATTCACCTGCACCTGGCGCACTTTCGGACGTTGGGCCGTATTCCCATCGACCTCGCGGCGTACCAACGAGACTTCCCCCGGCCCACATTCGGTACCAGATGGGCTCCGCCGGTGGAGAAGTTCCTCACCGGTCCGTCGGTGCCGCCTGCTTCGTGGGAAGCCGGGTGGAAGGACACCGTCAACACCTACCCCGGCACCGTCACACAGATCCTCGTTCGATTCCCGACGGCCGACGAGCTCGGGTTCGACCCCGACGCCACCTTCGCCGGTCCGGCCGCGCACCACGGCGGCGAGCATCGTGGCCATGACATGGGTGGAGGTGGCGAGTTGCAGGGGTATATGTGGCACTGCCACATGCTCGACCACGAGGACCACGAAATGATGTTGCGGTACCGCACCGTCGCTCCGTGACGCACGTACCCGAACCTGTCCTGGGCCGGGAGTTGCTTGCGTTCACCGTCCGGTCGGCCCACACTGGCCCTGCCGCGTCAGGCAATCACCGCGCTCGGTCGACCTTTCTGCCCATCGGCTGACTGCGACAACGGAACGGACCTCGCACATGAGCAGCGGAACCACATCCGACCCTTGGGCTCTCACCACCGCCCCCGGCACCTCGGCGTACACCATGTACCGCGATCCCGACCACGAGCCACCTGCCCTCGTATGCCAGGTGGGGACGACGACCCTGCGCTACCGCATCGAGGCAGTCGAGGACTTGCATGCGTGGCTCACCGAGCAGGCCGAGTGGGTACTGCTCGGTGCCGCGGACGAGAAGAAGCCGGCCGCTCCTGGCACGGTCGAAGCGTGGGGGCGCTCGCCCGACAATCCAGTCGGCGGTTGGTACGGGCTGAGGAACGGATACCGCGGCCGGTTCGGGATGTACCTGCCGCCGCTACTCGAAGAGCTCGGTCTGGCCGAGCTCACCCACAATGCCCGGAACAACAGCGTGCGTGCGTTGTAGACGAGTCATCGAGAAACGTGTCGGTGGGTGGGTATAGCTTTCGTGGGGTGAAGACATGGGGGGATGTGTTCGGGCTCGGGGACCAGGAATTGGTCTCCGAGCTGGCCGACGTTGCCTCCCTCGAAAATGCGTTCGCTGCAACGAGATTGACACTGCTGGCCGAGATGGACCGACGCGGTTTGGCGATGAAGCTCGGTCACTCGTCGGTGACCCGCTGGTACGCGCGATCGGTGCGGATCACCGACGGGTCCGCTGCCCGTCAGATGGAGCTGGGTCAATGGCTCACCGAGTGGCCGAGCGTGTCGAACGCCCTCGGTGGTGGTGACATCCACGCCGCGCATACCTCGGCGATCGCCGACGGCTACGCCACCGTGGTGGTCGCCGACCCCACCCTCGACGAGCAGCGCCGTGACGCTGTCGTCGCGGAATTGCTCGAGACCGCGATGCGCAGCACCGCCGGGCAGGTCACCTCCCGTGCGCAGGCACTGGCGCATTCGGCGGCGGACGACGCCAGAGCCCGACACGAGAAGGACCGACGCGAGCAACAACAACGAGAGCAGGAAAAGCGGGAGCAGGAGCGTCAAGATCAGGCGGGTCGGAGCGATCATTCAGCGACTTCCACCGGCAGGCTGCCCGATCCGGAACCGCCTGCACCCGAGCCTGTTCCGCCGACTCCTGCACCGCGACCGGTGGCGGAGAACCCGGACCTGAACCGTTTCGATGTCCACCCGCTTGCCGGTGGCCGCTTCCAACTCGGCGGCAACGTCGACCGGTTGCTGGCAGAAAAGCTGCTCACGGTGTTGTCGCCGTTGACTGCCCCGCGCCCGGGTCCCGGTGGTGAACGCGACCCGCGTGGTCCGTCGAAGCGGCGGGCCGATGCGCTCGATCAGATCCTCGACCGGCACCTACACGGCGGCAGCCGGGGATCGTCGGGCGGGTCGCGAGCGTCGGTGCACCTGATCGTCCCGCTGCGGGAGTTGCTCGCCGACAGTGGTAGAGGCCGATCCTCATGCGCACCAACGGGTTCGAGGCCACCCGCGGCCGATGCCATCGCGCGAACCGGTGATACCGGCACAAGTCCCAGTGGTGTTGGCGGCGGTCACGGCGTCCCTGAAAGCAGTGCTGGCGCTGACGGCGGTCACCGCGTCAGGGAGGGGGCTGGTGCTGGTGCCGATGGCACTGCCCGAACCGGTAATGCCGACACGAGTCCTAAAGGTGCGGGCGGCGGTCACTGTGTCAGCGGGAGCAGTGCTGGTGCCGGCGACAATTCACGAACCGACGATTCCAGCAGCGATGCCGGGCAGAGGTCTGCGCCCGAGCCGGGCGATGCCGAGTGGCCGTTCCACTTCGACTGGACCGGGCCGATCAGTCGCTCCCTCGCCGAACTTCTCACCTGCGACGCCGACCTGACCCCCGTCATCGTCGACCACCACGGCGTCCCCGCTCGCCCTCGGCCGCACCACCCGACTCGCCAGCGACGACCAACGGATCGCTCTGACCATCCGCGACACCTGCTGCGTGATGTGCGGCCGCCCCGCACAGTGGTGCCAAGCCCACCACGTGAAATTCTGGGAACACGGCGGCCACACCGACCTGAACAACCTCGCTCTGGTCTGCGGAGAATGCCACCGCCTCGTCCACCACGGTGACTGGCAGCTGTTCATGGGCGACGACGGACACCCCTACGCCATCCCACCCGAATCCGTCGACCCCACACGCCAACCCATCCCCAGCTACCACCGCCGAAAACGTCGCGCAGCCTGACCGCGCATCAGTCGCGCCGCCCTAGCCATTTGCCCCTCGGAGCCCTGCGCCCATCGGACATGCATCGGCTCGCGGCCTCCCCGTGTGCACGGTGCTGTCGATCAGAACTGACGCACGCCGGCTCGCATGCACCAGCGGCTCTCTCGCTCGATCCCTCGCCACCGCCGGGCCGGCTTTCATCAGTCGGTAGCCGCCCAAATGAACTAGGTCGCTGGCGGCACACCAGCGGTGGACCATCCGTCGCCTATCCGTCGCTCTCTGGTCGATGGCCGGTGTCTGTGGGGCCTACGAGACTGCGATAGTGCGCCGCGATCTCGCCCGGGGTGGTGAACCAAACGCCGTCACTGTTGTCGGTCAGATGCTGCAGCGCCGCGCGGAACCGTCGGAGACGATAGGGCTGTCCGGTGAGGAAGGTGTGCAGCGAGATCGCGAGCACTACGGGTTGGCGGGTCGAGTTCTCCTTCAGCTCGTCGAAGCTGTCGATGATGTTGCGCTCGAACGTTTCTGCGGTCTGGTGGTGGTGAACGAACACAGGGAGATCGTTGACCTCGTGCGGGTACGGGATGCTCAGCAATGGGCCGCCCCGGGTCTCGAGCCACACCGGCTGATCGTCGATGGGCCAGTCCAAGGTGTACTCGTAGCCGCGTTCGGCGAGCAGGTCCTCGGTCATGCGGCTGGGGTTGGCGCCGGGGCTCATCCAACCCCGAGGTGGGGCTCCTTCGTGACGCTCGATGGCGGTCGTCACCTCGTCGATGGAGCGTCGCTCGGCATCCTCGTCCAGAGCGTTCGGTTGGATGGCGTTCGTTCGTCCGTGCGCGACCACTTCGGCATCGAGGGCGCGGAAGGCGTCGATCAGCTGCGGGGCATGCTCGTACACCTCGGTGTTGACCAGCAAGGTCGGTCGAACTCCGCTCTGCTGCAACGTCTCTGCGATCCGGAACCCGCCCACTCGGTTGCCGTATTCGCGCCAGCCCCAGTTGTAGGTATTGGGTTGATCCATCGCGGGCGTGTAGCCCAGGCCGGGTTTGCCGTCGTCGTAAGGAAAGTGCTCGCAGTTGACCGCGACGTACACCGCGAGGCGCGCGCCACCCGGCCAGTCGAACTGTGGCCGATCGACGATGGGGGAGTAGTCGAAGCGTCCGTGGGAGGCGAGGGGCATTGCAGCGGTATTGCCCGCGGCGAGCCGAGACAAACGGTGGTCACTGGGACTGCGTCACGGCGGCGACGAGGTCCGCGATCTGCGGGTCCCGTGGGGCCTTCGGCCGTCCTGGCGGCAGATCGCCAGCGCAAACGAAGAGGTGAACGAACTTAAAGTCAGGCTGGACTGTTTGTTGTTTTCGCGCTACTGTGCAAAGTGTGACTACCGACACAGGGCTCGACGATGCAGCTCCAACCGAGCGCCGGACGCAGGCCGAACGCACCGCGGGCACTCGGGCGAAGCTGCTCGACGCCGCGATCGATTGCCTGGTCGAACTCGGCTTCGCCAAGACCAGCACCCAGGAGATCGCCCGGCGCGCCGGTGTCTCGCGGGGCGCGCAGCTGCACCACTTCCCGACCAAGGAATCCCTGCTGATCGCGGCCGTCGAGCACCTCGTCGATCGGCGTCTCTCGGAGATCCTCGAAGCCGAACCGGACCCCGAGCGAGGGCCCGAGATCCTCGCCGACGCGTTCTCCGGCCCCCTGTTCCACGCCGCGCTCGAGCTCTGGGTGGCGGCCCGTACCGACCCGGCGCTGCACGAGGCGATGATCCCGCTGGAGCGACGCGTCGCCGAGGCCATTCAGGGCGGCGCCCAGATCGTCATGGGTAGCCGGATGTCCCCCGAGTCCATCGAGCTCAGTGTCGAACTCGCCCGCGGACTGGCTGTCTCGGCGCTGTTCCGTACTCCCGAAGCCGACGCGCAACTGCGCGGGCGGCTCCTTCCCGTCTGGTCCGAAAAGGTGATGGATTCGTGAACGCAACGCTGCCCGCACACAACGCAACACTGCCCGAACAGCTCGATGTACTGGTGGTCGGAGCCGGTTTCGCGGGCCTGGCCGCGGTGTCGAAGATCCTCGCCGACGATCCGAGCGCCGACGTGACGGTGATCGAACGCGCCTCCGACGTCGGTGGCACGTGGCGTGACAACACCTACCCGGGGTGCGCGTGCGACGTGCCGACCTCGCTGTACTCGTTCTCGTTCGCACCGAGCCCCAAGTGGAGTCATACCTTCGCGCGCCAGCCGGAGCTGTTCGACTACCTGCGTTCGGTGGTGGATCGCCTGAATCTGAACGATCGCATCGTCACGAACTGTGAACTGCAGTCCGCGACCTGGGACGAGGGGAGCAAGCGGTGGTCGGTGCAGACATCACAGGGGTCCGCGAGCGCCAGGGTGTTGGTCGCCGCCACCGGGGCGCTGTCCACTCCGAAGATCCCGGACGTCCCCGGCATCGACACGTTCACCGGCACCGTGTTCCATTCGGCCACCTGGAATCACGAGCACGACCTGACCGGTGAGCGGGTTGCCGTCATCGGCACCGGGGCGTCGGCGGTGCAGTTCGTCCCCGAGATCGTCGACCGCGCCGAGCGGCTCACCGTCTTCCAGCGCACCCCCGCATGGGTGATTCCGCGCCTCGACCGCACCATCGGCCGGCTCGAGCGCACACTCTACGAGCGAATCCCGTTGGCGCACCGAGCGGTTCGTGGTGTCATCTACGGCTACCGCGAGGCCTACGTGACCGTGTTGGCGGACAACCCGTGGCTGCTGCCCGCCGTGAAGGTGTTCGCGAAGTCGAATCTGAAGCGTCAGGTCAAGAACCCCGTGACACGTGCGGCCCTGACTCCCGACTACGCACCCGGCTGCAAGAGGCTTCTGCTGTCCAACGATTGGCTGCCCACGCTCGACCGGCCGGACGTCGATCTCGTGACGTCGGGGCTGACGTCGGTGACCGAGAACGGCGTCGTCGACGCCTCGGGCCGCAACCACGAGGTGGACACCATCATCTTCGCGACGGGGTTCACCCCCACCGAGCCGCCGGTGTCGCATCTGTTGCGCGGCAACGACGGTCGGACGCTGGCGGAACACTGGGGCGGTAGTCCGCAGGCGCATCTCGGGACCACCGTCGCCGGCTTCCCGAACCTGTTCCTGATGTACGGCCCCAACACCAACCTCGGGCACAGCTCGATCGTGTACATGCTCGAGTCGCAGGCCAACTACGTGGTCTCCGCGCTGAACGAAATGAAGGATCGCCGGATTGCGGCCGTCGAGGTCAACGAATCCGCTCAGCGGCGGCACAATTCGTGGGTCGATTCCGCGCTCGACGGCACCGTCTGGAATGCCGGCGGCTGCTCGAGCTGGTACCTCGACTCCAACGGTCGCAACTCCACGATGTGGCCCACCTACACATTCCGGTTCCGCAACAAGACGCGCGAGTTCGACGTGTCGAACTATCGGCTCGTCTCCGACGCTCTCGACTCAGACAACGAGGTGGTATCCGCATGAGCGACTACGACGTATTGATCATCGGCTCCGGTTTCGGCGGCAGTGTCGCCGCGTTGCGGGCAGTCGAGAAGGGCTACCGGGTGGCGGTTCTCGAGTCCGGCCGCCGATTCGAGGACGACGAGCTGCCGAAGACCAGCTGGCGTCTGCGCAAGTACCTGTGGGCTCCGGCGCTGGGTTGCTATGGGGTGCAGCGTATTCACCTGCTGCCCGATGTGCTGGTGATGGCGGGAGCCGGCGTTGGCGGAGGTTCGCTGAACTACGCGAACACGCTGTACCAACCCCCGGCCAAGTTCTTCGAGGACCCGCAGTGGGGTTCGATCACCGATTGGCAGCGCGAGCTGAATCCGTACTACGACCAGGCCCGCCGGATGCTCGGCGTCGAGACCAACCCGACCATCACCGCCTCGGACAAGGTGATGAAAGAAGTGGCCGAGGACATGGGTGTGGGGGACACGTTCACCTCGACCCCGGTGGGCGTCTACTTCGGCGATCGCGGCAAGACTGCACCCGACCCGTTCTTCGGCGGTGCCGGGCCCGAGCGCACCGGCTGCACCGAATGCGGAGCGTGCATGACCGGCTGCCGCGTCGGTGCGAAGAACACACTCGTCAAGAACTACCTGTACCTCGCCGAACACGCAGGCGCACATGTTCTTCCGTTGACCACAGTCGTGGACGTGCGCCCGAACGGCGGTGGCTACGACGTGGTGACGCGTCGGACCGGTGGAAAGCTGCGTCGCAAGGAGAAGACGATCACCGCGGATCAGGTGATCTTCTCGGCCGGCACCTACGGCACCCAGAAGCTGATGCTGGCGGCCAAGGAGAAGGGCTCGCTGCCGCGCCTCTCGGAGCGGATCGGTTCGCTCGTGCGCACCAACTCCGAGGCCGTGCTCGCGGCGACCGCCCGCGGCCGTGAGGTCGACTACCACGAGGGCGTGGCGATCACGTCGTCGTTCCATCCGGACGATCACACGCACATCGAGCCGGTGCGATACGGCAAGGGCAGCAACGCCATCGGCCTGCTGCAGACCGTGCTCAGCGACGGCGGCGGCAAGATGCCGCGCGTACTCAAGACTCTCGGTGTCGCGCTGCGTCACCCCGGCGCTGCGGTACGGAGCCTGTCGGTGCATCGTTGGTCGGAGCGAACCGTCATCGCGCTGGTGATGCAGACCGACGACAACTCGCTCGAGCTCGGATCGAAGAAGGGACCGTTCGGGCGCCGCCTCACCAGCAGGCCCGGCGCAGGTGATCCACCACCGCAGTGGATTCCGCAGGGGCACGAGGCCATTCGCCTGCTCGCGGACAAGATCGGCGGTGACCCGGGCGGATCGATCGCCGAGATCGTCAACATTCCGATGACCGCGCACTTCCTCGGTGGCTGCGCCATCGGCGACTCGCCGCAGACCGGCGTGATCGACGGGTACCAGCGGGTCTACGGCTACGAGGGACTGCACGTGCTCGACGGTTCTGCCGTCAGCGCCAACCTCGGCGTCAATCCGTCCCTGACGATCACGGCCCAGGCCGAGCGCGCAATGGCGTTGTGGCCCAACAAAGGTGAGCCCGATCGACGACCTACGGTGGGCACGGAGTATCAGGAGATCACACCCACTCAGCCCGTGCATCCGGTTGTGCCGGTGTCGGCCCCGGGTGCCCTGCGGCTCCCCCTGACCGTCGTGGGGAGGGATTCCTGATGTGGAGTGTCACCGAATCCGAAACCGAGCGCACCGACTGGCCGGTCAGTCCGGCAGCGCCGTGGCCGGCGAACGTACGCGCCACGATCTGGTGGCATCGGGCCCGGTCGTCGGATTTCGCACCGAGCGGTGCCAAGACGCTGCCGATCACGATGTGCATGGTCGTCGACTACACCACGTCGCCGGTCGGTCCGTACCGCGAGATCCTGGCGAGCCCGGCGCTGCGCCGGGACGTCGGACGCGTTCCTCGGATGGCGGTACCGTTCATCGCCGTCGATTCCGCGACGTCGGTGCACGGCGGCCGGACCAACTGGCACCTGCCCAAGGTGCTGGCCGAATTCGAGGGCGACGTGCTGGGCGAGGCCGGGGCGAGTGGCGACGAATGGTCGGTGCGGACGACGTCCCGCGCCGTGGGACCGCAGTTCCCGATGCTCGGCTCCCTCGGTTTCGCGCAGCCGGTGTCCGGCGGCTCGGCCATCGCCACCGCAAGTCTGAAGGGCAGAGCCAGGGTGGCCCGCGTCGAGGTGGACGCGAAAGGCCCGACGCTCAGTCGCTGGATGCCGTCGGGCACGTATTTCGGGTTGCAGATCGTGTCGGGGTCGATGCGGACGGGTGAAGCGCGCCTGGTCGGGTAGCCGCAGGCCGCTTTTCTTGACTTAGTCCAGATTAGGGGCATACTGGAGTGCATGCAGCTCACCGAACGCGTCGACCCCGCAGCGCAGTTGCGCTCGGCCGGTCTGCGCGTCACCGGACCCCGAGTTGCAGTCCTGAATGCGGTCACAGCCCGACCGCATTCGGACGCCGACGACATCGCTGCCGCCGTCCGTGCGGACGGTGGTTCGGTGTCGACTCAAGCCGTCTACGACGTGCTCAGGGCCTGCGTCGACGCAGGTCTGCTACGTCGCATCGAACCTGCCGGTTCGGCCGCGCTGTACGAGAGCAGGACGGCGGACAACCACCATCACCTCGTGTGCCGAGAGTGCCACGGCGTAGTCGACGTCGACTGTGTCGTCGGGGCTCCGCCGTGTCTCGTCCCCGAGAACACCCATGGATTTGTCGTCGACGAAGCCGAGATCGTCTTCTGGGGTTTGTGCGGCGACTGCACGAGGCATTCCGTCTGACACTGCGGTCCAGCGTACGGCCGCTCGGTTTCACAGATCTTTCGAAGAGCAGCCCTCTTCGGATTCGATTCAGCCCTTCAGGAGGCTTCGTATGACCAAGCCGATCACCAACAAACCGACCACCAGCAACTCGGGAATCCCCGTCCCCAGTGACGATCAGTCGCTGACCGCCGGAACGCAGGGACCGATTCTTCTGCACGACCACTACCTCATCGAGAAGATGGCGCAGTTCAACCGTGAGCGGGTCCCGGAGCGCGTCGTGCACGCCAAGGGCGCAGGCGCGTTCGGTGAACTCGAGATCACCGGGGACATCAGCAAGTACACCAAGGCGAAGGCGTTGCAGCCCGGCGCCAAGACCGAGATGCTGGCGCGCTTCTCCACCGTCGCGGGCGAGCAGGGCAGCCCCGACACCTGGCGTGACCCGCGTGGCTTCTCGCTGAAGTTCTACACCGAGGAAGGCAACTGGGACCTCGTCGGCAACAACACGCCGATCTTCTTCGTCAAGGACCCGATCAAGTTCCAGGACTTCATCCGCAGCCAGAAGCGCATGCCCGACTCCGGTCTGCGCGACAACAACATGCAGTGGGACTTCTGGACCCTCTCGCCCGAGTCGGCACACCAGGTGACGTGGCTCATGGGTGACCGCGGTATCCCCAAGTCGTTCCGCCACATGGACGGCTTCGGTTCGCACACCTACCAGCTCATCGCCGAGGACGGCACGAAGACCTGGGTCAAGTTCCACTTCAAGACCGACCAGGGTATCGACTTCCTGACGCAGGACAAGGCGGACGAGGTCGCCGGTACGTCTCCCGACCACCACCGTCAGGACCTCTTCGGATCCATCAAGAACGGTGACTTCCCCAGCTGGACGCTGAAGGTCCAGCTCATGCCGTACGACGAGGCCGAGAATTACAAGTACAACCCGTTCGACCTCACCAAGGTCTGGTCGCAGAAGGACTACCCGTTGATCGAGGTCGGCAAGATGACCTTGAACCGCAACCCGGAGAACTTCTTCGCGCAGATCGAGCAGAGCTCGTTCGAGCCGTCCAACACCGTGCCCGGCATCGGCTTCAGCCCCGACAAGATGCTGCTCGGACGCGTCTTCTCCTACGCCGACGCGCACCGGTACCGCATCGGAGCGAACTACGCGCAGCTGCCGGTCAACGCCCCGAAGTCCGAGGTCAACTCGTACTCCAAGGACGGCAACATGCGGTACTCGTTCAACTCCCCGGAGACGCCCGTCTACGCGCCGAACTCGTTCGGCGGCCCGTCGGCGGACACGAACAAGTACGGCGACGACGGCGCGTGGGACTTCGAGCCCCGTTTCGTGCGCACCGGATACATCGAGCACCCCGAGGACGGTGACTTCGTACAAGCAGGAGCCCTGGTCCGCGAGGTCATGGACGACGCGCAGCGCGAGCGTCTCGTCGGGAACATCGTCGGACACGTGCTCAACGGCGTCAGCGAGCCCGTCCTGAGCCGGGTGTTCGAGTACTGGACCAACGTCGATGCAGAGCTCGGCAAGAAGGTCGAGGAAGGTGTTCGGTCACAGCAGGACGAGACCGCACCGACCACGGGTGCAGGCGCGATCGACGATCCTTCCGACGAGGCCGCGAAGGTCTGATCCGATCGATCCTGGGATCGGCGTCACAGCGATGATGGCGTCGATCCGGAACAACGCGTGGCCACATGCCGTTGTGTAGTACAGACGAAAGAACAATAATGGTGTGCGATGCATACCGTCGTCCAACGGCAGGGAGGCCACATCATGACGAACCCCATCACCAGCACCCTCGACGCAGGTCAGCAGAAGATCGCCGGCGATGCGCTTCAGGGAACCGTGGTCGATCTCATCGACCTCTCGCTCATCGCCAAGCAGGCGCACTGGAACGTGATCGGCAAGAACTTCCGGTCGGTGCACCTCGAGCTCGACGAGTTGGTCACGGCCGCACGTGAATTCACCGATCAGGCAGCCGAGCGCGCCACCGCTATCGGGGTCAGCCCCGACGGCCGCGCAGCCACCGTCTCCTCGACGGCAGGCACCAAGGGCTTCGGTGCCGGATGGACTCAGGACAGCGAGGTCGTGCCTGCCGTCGTCGACAACCTCGCTGCGGTCGTCGAGCGTCTTCGCGGACGCATCGCCGACACCGGCGAAGCCGATCCGGTGACGCAGGACCTGCTCATCGGCATCACAGCTCGGCTCGAGCAGTTGCACTGGATGTGGCAGGCCCAGGCCAGCTGACCTTTCTTCGCTCCGACAGGCCCCTCGCACGCAGCGGGGGGCCTGTTGTTTGCCTGCACCACCCCCGGGTATCCGATGTTCATGCCTGTTACCGAGCCGAAAGTCGACGCAGTTCTGCTCGACATCGACGGCACCCTCGTCGATTCCAATTACGTGCACGTCGACGCCTGGTCGCGGGCCTTCCGTGATGCCGGCCGCGAAGTGCCTTCCTGGCGCATTCACCGCTGCATCGGGATGGACGGCTCCAAGTTGCTAGAGACGCTCGTAGGATCGTCGGACAGCGCGCTGGCCGGCGAGGCGAAGAAGCTGCACGGCGAGTACTACGCGGCCGCTTCGGCGGATCTCGAAGTGCTCCCGGGTGCCCGTGAATTGTTGGCGGAGTTGAACTCTCGTGGAGTCACCGTGGTGCTGGCCACCTCGGCTCCCGAAAGCGAGCTGTCGACGTTGCGCGACCTGCTCGACGTCGAGGATTCCGTCGCGGTGGTGACGAGCGGCGAGGATGCCGAGGTCGCCAAGCCGGAGCCCGACATCATCGCGGTTGCGCTCGAACGGTCCGGCGTCGGTGCCGACGACGCCGTCATGGTCGGCGACAGTGTCTGGGATATCGAGTCCGCCGGTCGCGCGGGCGTACGCGCCATCGGTGTACGCAGTGGCGGTATCTCGCGTGGTGAGTTGCTCGACGCCGGCGCGGCAGCGGTGTTCGACGACCCGGCGGATCTGCTGGAACACGTCGAGACCAGCCCGATCTTTGATGGAAAGGCAAGTGCTTGAACGAGTTCCGTAAGCCGTGCCCCAGGGTCGACGGTTACGTCCCCATCGAGAGTTACGGAGCCATCGGCGACGGCCGAACTGTGGCGATGATCGCCGACGACGGCCGGATCGACTGGTTTCCGGTGCCCAACCTGGACTCGCCGCCGCCGTTCGCGGCGTTGCTGGACGCCGGGAACGGTGGATACATCGAACTGATGCCGCTGGCAGAGTTCACCGTCCGGCGTGAATTCGTCCCCGGGACAAACGTTCTGAGTACTACGTTCCGCACCGACACCGGATCCGTTCGGATCACCGACTCGTTGAACACCGGGGTCGCCGGGCGTCTTCCGTGGGTGGAGTTGGCCCGCCGCGTCGAGGGGCTCGACGGCACCGTCGAGTTGTCATGGTCCGTGGCACCGGGCACGATGCTCGGCATCGCGTCGCCGTGGGCGTACGACACCGAGCACGGCACCGTTCTGCGGGTCGACGGATTGACCTTGGCGGTGCGGACTCTGGGCATCGAGAACGTGCGCGTGGCGGACCGCGACATCGGTGGGGTGGTCTCCACGCAACCGGGCTCGCGGCACGTGCTGGGCGTCGTGGGGACGGAGAACGAGCCGCTGCCGTTGCCCGATCCGCAACACCTCGACGAGGGTATCGACCGGACCATCGACAACTGGCGCGTCTGGTCCGACGAGTTCTCGTACGAGGGTCCGTGGGCGGAGCATGTGGCTCGCAGCGCGCTGGCGCTGAAACTGTTGCTGCACAGCCCGTCCGGTGCCATTGCCGCCGCCGCGACGACCTCGCTGCCCGAGAACCGGACCGGTGGCAAGAACTGGGACTACCGCTACGCGTGGGTGCGCGACGCCGCGTACACCATCCGTGCGTTGCAACGGTTCGGCCTTCGTGAGGAAATCCATGCTGCGGTGGCGTGGTTGCTGAAGGTGATCCGTGCCAACGACCCGTTGGTCAACGTCTTCTACACCCTCGGCGGTGAATTGCCCGGTGGCACCGAGCAACCCGACGTTCCCGGCTGGCGAGGCATCGGGCCGGTGGTCAACGGCAACGCTGCGGCGGATCAGCTGCAGTTGATGATCTTCGGCGACCTGTTCTCGATCATCCGGCAGTACGTCGACGCCGGGAACATCCTGGACGCGCAGACCGGTCGACTGTTGGCCACCATCGCCGACGAGGCCTGTGATTCGTGGCAGCGCAAGGACGCCGGCATCTGGGAGCTCGAGGACGAACAGCACTACACCAGCTCCAAACTGGGCTGTTGGCAGGCGCTCGACTGCGCGGTGCACCTCGCCGAGGCGGGGGAGATCCCGGGCATACCGGATCGATGGAAGGCCGAGAAGGAACGCATCCGGCACTACATCGAAACCGAGTGTTGGTCGGACGAGCGGCAGGCCTACCTCGCGTACCCGGGTGCCGACGGGCTCGACGCATCCGTGCTGTTGGCCGCCGAGATGGATTTCGATCGTGGAGAACGTCTTTCGTCCACGATCGATGCGCTCGGCGAAGAACTCGGTGCCGGACCGCTGATGTACCGCTACAGCGGGGTATCGAAGGAAGAGGTGACCTTCGTGGCCTGCGCGTTCTGGCGGGTGTCGGCGCTGTCCTGCGTAGGCCGAGACGACGAAGCCACGGCCTTGATGGACCAGTTGGTGGAGCTGTCCAACGACGTCGGGCTGTACAGCGAAATGATCGATGCTTCGGATGGATCGTTTCTGGGTAACTTCCCGCAGGGCTTGAGCCACCTGGCCCTGGTGAATGCGGCGCTGACCATCGCGCGCTCGCACGACGCCACAGCCTGACATGAACCTCTAGCGCAAAGTGGGATCGTATGGATCTGGGAATCGACGGTAGAACCGCGCTGGTGACCGGGGCAGACTCCGGCATCGGCTGGCACACCGCGAAAATGCTGTTGGCCGAGGGGGTTCGGGTCGTCATCAGCGACAAGGATCAGAGCTCCCTCGACGAGGCTGCAGCGCAACTCGCAGCACCGGAGGGGCAATTGTTCGCATTCGCTGCGGACGTGACCGACACCGAGGCCGTCGAGAATCTGGCCGCACGCACGCAGCAGGCCGTGGGCGACATCGACATTCTCGTCCAGTCCTCGGGGGTGACGGGTGCCCAGGGCCTGTTCCACGAAATCGACGAGGAAGGGTGGCGTTCCACCCTCGACATCGACCTGATGGGACCGGTTCGGCTGCTGCGGGCATTTCTGCCTGCACTCCGACGCGGCGGCTGGGGACGCATCGTGTTGCTGACCTCCGAGGACGCGGTGCAGCCGTACGACGACGAATTGCCTTACTGCTCGGCCAAAGCGGGCGTTCTGGCTCTCGCCAAGGGGCTTTCGCGCAGTTATGCGTCGGAGGGATTGCTGGTCAATGCGGTCTCTCCCGCGTTCATCCATACCCCGATGACCGACGCGATGATGGACAAGCGCGCCGAGGAGAAGGGCACCGACCGCGACGGTGCCATCGAGAGCTTCCTCGACGAGGAGCGTCCGTACATGGAGCTCGGACGCCGAGGCGAACCCGAGGAAGTGGCCTCGGTGATCACGTTCCTGTGTTCGGATCGCGCGTCCTTCGTCAACGGATCCAACTACCGAGTCGACGCCGGTTCCGTCGCAACAATTTAGGAGAACAGCATGACCAATTTCGGATACACGTTGATGACCGAGCAGAGCGGCCCGAAGGAGCTGGTGAAGTACGCCGTCGGAGCCGAGAAGGTCGGCTTCGACTTCGAGGTCAGCAGTGACCACTACTCGCCGTGGCTCTCGTCGATGGGTCACTCGCCCTACGCATGGACGACGCTGGGTGCGGTAGCTCAGGCCACCGAACGCGTCGAGTTGATGACGTACGTGACGTGCCCGATCATCCGGTACCACCCGGCCGTCGTCGCGCAGAAGGCCGCCACGCTGCAGATTCTGGCCGACGGACGCTTCACCCTCGGCCTCGGCAGCGGGGAGAACCTCAATGAGCACGTCGTGGGCGAAGGCTGGCCGTCCATCGACAAGCGGCAGGACATGTTCGTCGAGGCGCTCGAGATCATCAGGGCACTGCACGCCGGTGGCTTGGTCACTTACGAGGGCAAGCACTTTCGCGTCGACTCCGCGCGGATCTGGGATCTGCCCGAGGGCGGTGTGCCGATCGGTATCGCCGCCGGCGGCGAGAAGGCCGTCGCTCGGTTCGCGGAGTACGGCGATCACCTCATCGCCACCGAGCCGGACGCCGATCTCGTCAAGGCATGGTCGGACAACCACGAGGGCCCGGCGCGGTCCATCGGCCAGATCCCCATCTCCTGGGATCCGGACAAGGACGCGGCCATCGATCGCGCGCACGATCGCTTCCGTTGGTTCGCCGGCGGCTGGGCCGTCAACGCCGATCTGCCGACGACGGCCGGCTTCGCCGGAGCGACCAAGTTCGTGCGGAAAGAGGATGTGGCCGACACGATCCCGTGCGGACCGGACCTCGACGCGATCGTCGAGGCCGTGAAGCCGTACTGGGAGGCCGGTTACACCGACATCGCCCTCGTACAGGTGGGCGACGAAACCCAGGAGCGGTTCCTCGCCGAGGCTGCAGGCCCGCTGTTGGAGAAACTGCGCGCTGCGTCCAGCTGACCCCCGACTGCTACGAGACCCCGATCGATGACATCGATCGGGTTTCGTCGTCGTGCGGTGGTCCTACGGTGCGAGAGACGACAGATTCTTCGAGATGCTCGACGTCAGTGCCTTGCCGACGATCGCTGCGAATCCGGGGACGGGTGCGTCGAATCCGATCGTGTAGTCGAGTTCGGTGCCGCCCTCGGGGGTGGGGGTGAACTTCTGCACGCCCCAGTGGCCGCGTAGCGGGCCGCCCTTGGTGATGCGGTACTCGATCAGCGAATTGGGCTCGGACGTGATCGTGGTTTCCTCGAACGCGGGCAGCGGCCCGAGTTTGAGGCTGCGGGTGGAGCCGACGCCGTTGCGCGATGTGTCGCCGTCGCGCACGCGGCCGATCTTCGCCAGGAACAGCGGGCCGAGGTTCTCGTGCTCGGACAGTGCCGCGAACACGACCTCGGGGGGAGAGACGAACCGGTGGGTGACGTGGACGCGGGTCGGTGTCGGCATGGGTCGTGAGATCCGTTCGCTGGGGGTCGACAGAGTCGACTCACAGTAGCCGTCCACCGCGCAAAAAAGGGACCCACTCGATCGAATCGAGTGGGTCCCTCTTCGTGGTCCAACTGTCGGGGTGGCGGGATTCGAACCCACGACCTCTTCGTCCCGAACGAAGCGCGCTACCAAGCTGCGCCACACCCCGTGTACCGCTGGAGAAGTCTAACTCACGACTGCCTCGGAACGCGAAACGCCCTCGTCGGAGACGTTTTTCGGACCCATTCTCGGGGCTGGAGTCAGCGTGATCAGAGTTGCCTCGGGCCGGCAGCAGAACCGTGCAGGCGCGTACGGCGACGTTCCGATGCCCGCGGAGACGTGCAGCTGGGTGTGTGCGCCCCACTTGGACGGACCCTTGACCCGTGAACGGTCGATCTCGCAGTTCGTCACCAGAGCGCCGTAGAACGGCAGGCACAGCTGCCCACCGTGCGTGTGACCGGCGAGGACGAGGTCGTAACCGTCCTGGGCGAACTTGTCCAGGACGCGCGGCTCCGGCGAATGCGTGATGCCCAGGCGCAGGTCGGCCAACGGATTCGGCTGGCCGGCGATGGTGTCGTATCGATCGCGCTTCAGGTGGGGATCGTCGACGCCTGCCGACGCGATCCGCACCCCGGCCACCTCGAGTTCGCGACGCACGTGCGTCACGTCGAGCCAGCCCCGTTCGGAGAACGCGGCCCGCAGATCGCGCCACGGCAGCGACTCGCCCGTCGTGCGCTTGTGGTTCTTGTCGAAGTACTTGAACGGGTTCTTCGGCTTGGGCGCGAAGTAGTCGTTGCTACCGAACACGAACAGGCCAGGGCGGGCCAGCAGTGGTCCCAGCGCCTGCACGACGCTCGGAACGGCGCGCTGATGCGAGAGATTGTCCCCGGTGTTGACGACCAGATCGGGGTCGAGGCGGTCCAGTTCACGCAGCCAGTTCTGTTTCATCCGCTGGCCGGGCATCATGTGCAGGTCGCTGATGTGGAGCACGCGCAGCGTCGCCGAACCCGGCTCGAGCACCGCCATCGACGTCTCGCGGAGCGTGAACGCGTTCCGTTCGATGAGGGTGGCGTATCCGATGCCCAGCGCTGCGGCTCCGGCCGTCCCGATCACGGAACTTCTCAGCGGTGACGCTCTGACGACATCTCGCGCCTGCTCTGCGGCGGAGCGAAGTTGCGTGGAGGCACTGCGAAGTTGTGTGGAGGCACTGCGCAGCTGCGTCGAGGTGCTGAGAAACGAGGGACTGAATTGTGCGGACACCTCATCCACGATACGGCAGCAACCGGATATGGACGTGCGAGCCGACGACTGCGCCGCGTAGCGTTTCCGCCATGTCCGAACTCAAGGCTCGCCTCCGTACCGACCTCACCGCAGCGATGAAGGCGAAGGACAAACTCCGCCTGGCAACGCTGCGCATGATTCTCGCCGCCATCCAGACCGAGGAGGTCTCCGGCAAGGAGGCCCACGATCTGACCGACGACGACGTTCTCAAAGTGCTTGCCAAGGAAGCGAAGAAGCGCGGCGAATCGGCCGAGATCTACACCCAGAACGGCCGCGGCGAACTTGCGGCGAACGAGCATGCCGAAGCGCAGATCATCAATGAATACCTGCCCACCCCGCTCACCGACGAGGAACTGGCCACCATCGTCGACACCGCGATCGCGCAGGTCGCCGAGGACCTCGGTGAGCGACCGGCGATGAAGCAGATGGGTCAGGTCATGAAGATCGCGTCGGGACTCGCAGCGGGCAAGGCCGACGGATCGCGACTGTCGAAGGCAGTCAAGGACCGCCTGTAGTGCGCTCCGCGCAGTGGTGCGGTCATGTCCCCTCCAGGGCACTCAACCGCACCACTGCCGCAGGCACTAGCGAGGTGCCGTCAACCCGGGGATCGCTGGAATCTGGATGCCCGGCGGTAGGTCCGGAATCTGGATGTTCGGCAGCGCGGGTGCCGGAGCCGGAGCAGGTCGAACCGAACCGTCACTGACGTAGATCGTGATGTTCGATCCGGGGACCGCCGAGCCCGACGGCGACGTCGACACCACGGTGCCGCGCGCAGCCTGGTCGGCCGTGGTGGCCACCGTCACCTGGAAGCCCGCACCCTGCAGGGTCGAGGTTGCCGACGACTGGCTCTGGCCGGTGACGTCGGGAACCTGGCCGTTGGCCGAGCCGCGGACGTACTTCTGGTCGACGGGTGGCAACGCGACGGGGCCGAAGTTGTTGGCAATCGGGGTCATGGCGTCGAACCACGTCCGCGCCGGCTCGTTACCGCCGTACAGGTTGCCCGAGCTGCAGGGCCGCAGCGGGAACGAGCAGATCTCGCTCGGCGTCGGGGAGTCGCCGTAGGTGTAGACGGCGGCGGCGTAGTTGTTGGTGAACCCGAGGAAGCCCGAGGATCGGTTCGACTCGGTGGTGCCGGTCTTACCGGACATCGGCAAGGTCCAGCCGGCGGAACCGGCGGCGGACGCGGACGTGCCGCCTGCCTGGTCGTCCTTGCTCATCGCGTTCGCAAGGGTGTTCGCCAAGCCGGGCTCGACGACCTGCTCGCAGGCCTGGTGCGCGACCGGAACGGGCTTGCCGTCGCGGTCGAAGATCGAGTCGATCGGGGTGGGCGGGCACCATTTGCCACCGGAGGCGAGCGTGGCAGCCACGTTGGACAGTTCCAGTGGGTTGACCCAGGTGGGCCCGAGGGTGAACGAGCCGAGGTTCTGGTCCTTCTGGAAGTCGGCCATGGACTGTTCGGTCCCCGACGAACCCGGGTCGTTGTAGGAGCGCAGACCGAGGCGCACGGCCATGTCGACGGTCGGCGTGACGCCGACCGATTCGATCAGCTTGACGAACGCGGTGTTGGGAGACTGCGCCAGCGCGTCGGTGATGGACAGCGCAGGTGGGTAGTTGCCCGCGTTCTCGACGCAGTAGGTCGCTGCCGGGCAGTTCCTGGCTCCGCCGTCGCCGACGCCCTTGACCTCGACGCGACGAGGAACCTGCAGCGTCGCGCTGGTACCCAGTCCGCGCTCCATGGCCGCGGCCGTGGTGAAGATCTTGAAGATCGATCCCGCTCCGTTGCCCACGAGGGAGTGCGGTTGCGGTTGCACGGTCTCGTCGTCGTCGGCGTTGAGGCCGTAGGTGCGGCTGCTGCCCATCGCGAGAACTCGGTGCTGGTCCTGCCCGGGTGCGACGACGTTCATGACAGTGGCGACGCCGTCGAGGGTCGGGCTGGTGTTCTCGACCAACGCGGCCTTCGTGGAGTTCTGCACCGCGGGGTCGAGCGTCGTACGGATGAGGTACCCGCCCTTGTCGATCTGCTCCTGGCTGATGCCGGCGTCGGCGAGGTACTGCAGCGCGTAGTCGCAGAAGAATCCGCGGTCACCTGCCGCGATGCAGCCGCGGGGCAGGGTCTGGGGCACGGGCAGCACACCCAGCGGCTCGGACTTGAGTGCCTCGAGCTCCGACGCGCGTTCGGGGAGGTTCTGGATCATCGTGTCGAGCACGGTGTTCCGGCGCTCGAGCACGCCCTCCTCGTTGGTGTACGGGTTGAGCGCCGAGCTGGACTGCACCATGCCCGCGAGCATCGCGGCCTGGACGGCGCTGAGCTGGCTGGCGTCGATGCCGAAGTAGGTCTGGGCCGCGTCCTGGATGCCGAAGGACGCGTTACCGAACGGCACCAGGTTGAGGTACCGGGTGAGGATCTCGTCCTTGGTCAGTTCCTTGTCGAGCGTCAACGCCATCCGGATCTCGCGGATCTTGCGAGCGGGCGTCGTCTCGATGGCCGCGCGGCGCTCGGCGTCGGTCTTGGCCACCACGAGCAGCTGATAGTTCTTCACGTACTGCTGATCGATGGTGGATGCGCCCTGCTCCACCTGCCCGCTGGTGGTGTTGGTCAGGAACGCTCGGAGCGTGCCCTGCCAGTCCACACCCTGGTGCTCGGCGAAGCGGCGGTCCTCGATCGAGACGATGGCGAGCTTCATCTCGTTGGAGATCTGGTCGCTCGGCACTTCGAATCGACGCTGCTCGTACAGCCAGGCGATGGGATTGCCGTTGACGTCCGTCATCGTCGAGACGGCAGGCACTGCGCCTTCGACCAACTCGGCCGAGACGTTGTCGACGGTATCGGCGGCGCGGTTGGAGGCGTACCCGAACCCACCGGCCAAGGGGAACATCACGCCGGCGAGCAATGCACCGGCGAGTGCTGAACATCCGGCGAGCTTCGCCACGGTTTTTCCAACTGACACAGAGCACAGCGTACGTGGGCGCCGCTCGGACCGGCAGAGGCCTGCACGCACTGTGTGCTGCGCCCCTGCTCGGGACGGCCGTACCAGAAATGTGACCCCGCCGTCTTGCATTCGGGGCTCGCTTTACCTAAATTATGAGCACGGTGTGATTCGCATAACACTTGATAATGAATGTGGGGCAGCTCCTAGAATTTGTGCTTCGACACAGAGGTACAAACCGCTTCGAGCCTCCGGGACGTCCAGCGAGGACGTCCGCAACGCAAAGGGGTATCCGCATGCACACGACAACCGCGCCGACGCGACTCGATGTAGAAGAAGCAGAAGCACGCATCGCCTGGGTGTCGCACGCCCGTTGCAAGGGCACTGACCCGGACCAGCTCTTCGTCCGGGGTGCAGCACAGCGCAAGGCTGCAACCATCTGCAGGCACTGCCCGGTGCTGATGCAGTGCGGTGCGGATGCGCTCGACAACCGTGTCGAGTTCGGTGTCTGGGGCGGCATGACGGAACGCCAGCGCAGGGCACTGCTCAAGCAGCACCCCGAGGTCGACTCCTGGTCCGAGTTCTTCGAGACCCAGCGCCAGCAGCAAGCAGCTATCTAGCCGCCTGCCGGGCACGGCCGATTCAGGCTTTGCGGGTCAGCTGATCGGCCACTGCCCGCAGCGCGGCGAGGTCGGAGACCTCGAACGGCAGAGACGGAACACCGACGATGGGCACGCGGGGGTGCGCACCGGTGAAGCGCTTGAGCAACCGCACCTCACGCGCTGCCGTGACGGCACGCTGGGCATGGATCCGGAGGACGGCGGCGGTCAGATCCGCGCCGGGGTCATCGATTCGATCGAGCAGATCGGCTGCCGTCGCGGCGTGATCCGCCTGCACCGTCGACAACGTCGGGTGCGTTCGGTTCACCACCAAACCGGCCAGCGGCATCTTCTCCGCGGACAATCTCTCCACGAAGAACGCCGCCTCGCGCAGTGCGTCGGGTTCTGCGGCAGCGACTACCAGGAAGCTGGTGCCGTCCTCGCGCAACAACTGGTAGGTACGCGTCGCCCGCTCGCGGAAGCCGCCGAACATCGAATCCAGCGATTGAACGAAAGCTGAAGCGTCGGAGAGCATTTGGCTGCCGATGACCGTGGAGACGCCGCGCATGGCCAGACTCATCGCGCTGGTGACCACGCGAGTGATGCCGCGACCGGGAGCGGTGAGCAGCCGGATGAAACGGCCGTCGAGGAACGAGCCGAGTCGCTGCGGTGCATCGAGGAAGTCCAGTGCGTTGCGCGACGGCGGAGTGTCCACCACGATCAGATCCCACGACGAGTCCAGGGACAACTGCCCCAACTTCTCCATCGCCATGTACTCCTGCGTGCCCGAAAACGACGACGCCACAGTCTGATAGAACGGATTGGCCAGTACCTGCTCGGCCTTCTCCGGCGTCGAGTGCTCGATGACCATCTCGTCGAACGTCCGTCGCATGTTCAGCATCATCGCGTGCAGTTCGCCCTTGGCACCGGCACCCAACTTCACCGGCTGCGGGCTGTTGTCGAGATCGCCGAGACCGAGAGCCTGAGCCAGTCGTCGGGCCGGATCGATCGTCAGCACCACCACGCGCCTGCCCTGCTCGGCAGCGCGCAGTGCCATCGCAGCCGCGGTGGTCGTCTTACCGACGCCGCCGGCCCCGCAGACGACGACGATCCGCGAGGTGGGATCGGTGAGAATGCGGTCGACATCGAGTTCGGTTGCTACTGGTCGAGTCATCGGACACCCTGTTCTGCCAGCTTGGCGGCGAGCTCGTACAAGCCGCCGAGATCGACACCGTCCGCCAACATCGGCAACGACATCCGCGCGACGTCGAGTTCGTCGAGCGTGGTTGCGCTCTCCACCTGAGCCGAGAGCGTCGCCGCGTGCTCGATCGATTCGGTGAGCAGCCCCGCGAAGTCCGCCTCGGACAGCGTGATTCCGGTCTTGGCGAGACCGTCCTGGATGGCGACGGCATCGATCTCGCCCTCGGCGATGGCCTCGAGGGACCCGGCAGGAAGGTACGTCGGTTCGGTGCGATTGACGATGACCGTGCCGAGTCTCAGATCTGCCGCCTCGAGCTCACGCACCGCGTCGGCCGTCTCCTGGACCGGCAGAGCCTCGAGCAGAGTCACCAGGTGCACGACGGTGTCGGCCGAGTGCAGCAACCGCACCACGCCCTCGCTCTGCGAACGAACCGGTCCGCCCTTGGCCAGGTCGGCCATGGCCTTGGTGACGTCCAGGAAGTTTCCGATGCGGCCGGTCGGCGGCGAGTCGACGACGATCTCGTCGTAGATGCGGTTGCCCTTCTTGTCGGTCCGCACCACACATTCCTTGACCTTGCCGGTCAGCAGCACATCGCGCAGACCGGGTGCGATGGTCGTCGCGAACTCGATGGCACCGATCTTGCGCATGGCGCGGCCTGCGAAGCCGAGGTTGTAGAACATCTCGAGGTATTCGAGGAAGGCGGTCTCGATGTCGATGGCCAGTGCATAGACCTCGCCGCCGCCGTCCGCCGAGGCGACGCGGGTCTCCTGCGGCGGAAGCTGCGGAACATCGAAGAGCTGGGCGATGCCCTGTCGGCCTTCGACCTCGACCAGCAACACCCGTCGACCGCCTGCCGCGAGCGCAAGCGCCAATGCGGCGGCGACCGTCGTCTTGCCGGTCCCGCCCTTACCGGACACGAAATGCAGCCGCGCGGCATCTGCCTTCGCCGGCCATCCCTCTTCGTTCGCTATACCCACACCCCGACCATATAGACGTCGTCTGCGGGCGTCCGACCGAACTCTCTAACTCTGCCCCGCGTGTCGGCGGAGGTGGTCGACCAACGCCTGTGTGTATGCGTCGAGATCCGGAACTGCGTCGGGACAGGCGACCATCGCGATCGTCACCATGTCGGCGAATCCGAAGAAGCCATGATTGAGACACCGGCCGTCCTCGAGAAATCCGAATCCCGCCGAGAAACGCGCCACGGCACCGCACAGCTCGAGTTCAGCGCGGCCACGGTCGACACTGACAACGGTTGTCTGAGCGCCGACGCGCGACGGAGAGCGGTCATGTTTTCGGAATCGACGGCCTTGCACGAATCGGACGATCGGCGCGGGCACCCGCTCGTCCGCACGCGCGATTCGAAGCAGTGGCGCGGCCGTCACTCGGGCTCGTTCGACTGCGAGCGACCGAGTGATCAGCTCGGCCCGCTTCTCGACATCGGGTTCGCCGACGTGGAGATCGACCGTTCCGACCACAGCTCGATTCGCTGCCGGCCATTCCACGTCACCAGGGAGGACCATCGGCACGAACGCCGTGACGGTGCCTCCGGTCTCGGACAGTGTCCTGTGACCGTCGCCGAGATACCGATCGAGGCACGAGCCGACGGCGCAGAGAGCGGACACCGTCACCGACGCGGCACCCGCGCGGACCTCTCTCGCCTGCATCGGCACGATGCGGACGACTCGGTACGGCCCCACGGCCCGGTTCAGCGACGTGGCCGGCACCGACGGCGGGCCTGGCGGCGTCCCCTGGTAGGCGCGAATCGCTCGACGGGCCTCCCACCGTGATCGAACGAGATCCACCGGTGCCTTGGCCACCGCGCCGAGAACGTCGAGAACGTCGAGAACCGGGTTCGCCCGATCGGGCGTGGTCTCCGGCGACGGTGCCGCACCTGGCGCGGACTGTGGATCGAACAGTGCGCGAACCATCCTCGATACGCCGAGCCCATCGGTCAGGGCGTGCCCGACCTGCAGTATCACCACCGTGACGGCACCCTGCATCAGCGGAGCACTGCCGATTCCACGCACCACGTGCAGGTGCCAGGAGTGTTCTCGGAGGTCGAGCCGAGTGCGGAGCAGGTCGCCCATCAAGGTCTCGAAATCGGCCCAGGGCGCACCGCCGAGATCGTGGTCGGACATCCGTTCGGACAGCGGGGACGTGTCCGGTACCCATCGTGGGTAGTCCAGATTCAGCGGTGCCTCTTTCAGCCGCAGTCCCAGTCCGGGAACGAGAGGTGCACGGGCCTCGATGTGCGCGACGATCTCCTCGAACGAGGGCGCAGCGCGATCGACCGAGTCGAACGCCGTCAGGGAGAACTGGTCTCGAGAATCACCGCGGTCGCGCGCGAAGTGGTAGATGGCGTCCTTGATATCGAGCCGATCCATGCGACGACTGTAGTTCCGGCTCCGCGCCGGCGGACCCGAACGATAGGCTCACCAGTCATGAGCGAAAAGATCATCTGGGAGTACTTCACCGCGCCGGTTCTGATTCACGCCACCAAGCAGATTCTGGACAACTACGGCTCCGAGGGCTGGGAGCTCGTCACGATCATGGCGGGACCCAACGGCGGCGACACGTTGGTCGCGTACTTCAAGCGCCCGAAGGCCTGAGCGCACGTGACGAAGTGGAGCGAACGACTGTCCGAGCTGGGCATCGAGCTACCCGATGTCGTTCCGCCGCTGGCGGCCTACGTCCCGGCGGTGCAGGTGGGCTCTCTCGTCCACACCTCCGGCCAGCTGCCGATCGTGGACGGAAACCTGACGTCCGTGGGCAAGGTCGGTGCCGACGTCACCGCTGAGGACGCGACCGCCGCGGCACGCATCTGCGCCCTGAACGCGCTCGCCGCCGTGCACGCGCTCGTCGGCATCGATTCGGTGGCCCGGGTGATCAAGGCGGTCGGCTTCGTTGCCTCCGCACCGGGATTCACCGGTCAGCCCGGGGTGATCAACGGGGCGTCGAACGTCATCGGTGAGATCTTCGGCGATGCGGGCAAGCATGCGCGCTCGGCCGTGGGTGTCGCCGAACTGCCCCTCGGTGCTTCGGTGGAAGTGGAGCTCATCGTCGAACTGCGCTGACGCGCAGGCGCACATGTCACTGGGGCGCAGCCGCACTGATCACTGGGGCGCAGCCGCACTGATCACTTTCTGTAGGTGCAGGCCTCGGTGTACCGAGCATTCGTGATCGACACCCTTGTCGACCGACTCGAGGAATTCGTCCAGCAGGACGGCGAAGCAGTCGGTCGACGAGGTCGATCGGTCGGTGAGAGTGGCGATGCCGTCGGTGCCGCTCAGCTCGATGCGCATCAGGGACGGCATGATCGGCGTCCGCAGCGAGAGTTGAACGGTGCTCGTTGCGCCGCCCTCGTGCTCGAGAACCACGGTCCAACTGTCCGACGCCACCTCGCGGTGCGAATAGGCAACGCGTGCAATGGTTCCCAGTGCGGCGTCGAGCAGATCGAACACGTGTGGGCCGATGTCGAGGATCGCCCCGTCGTCGTGTCGCCACCGCGAGTTCGCGTACGCCCCACCGAGGACGGCACCGGAGAACCAGGTTCCCGAGCCCGCCGCCCACGGTCGTCCGGCGGCCGCGTCGAGGAATTGCCTTGTCTCCGGGGCGAACCGGAGAGTCAGCGTCACCATCGAGCGCACGCCTGCGGCCGTCACCGCCGAGGCCAGTTCCTCCGCCTCGGCCACTGTTGCGGCAATCGGCTTGTCCAACAACACATGTTTGCCTGCCTGCACCGCGCGCAGTGAGTATCCGGCTTGCACGGCCGGTGGTACCGCGAACGCCACCGTGTCGACGGCGTCGAGCAGGGCTTCGAACGACTCGAATACCGGTGCACCCAGCTCGGCCGCCGCTTCGGGTCTGCGTGCCCATACTCCGGTGAAGTCGACGCCCGGATGAGCGAGCAGCGAGGGGGCTTGAGTCTTGCGAGCCCAGGGGCCCGCTCCGACGAGTCCGATCTTCATGAGTGTCGACGGTAGTCCTCGTGGACATCTCCCGGAGCAGGCGACCTACAGTACTTTCATGGCCGTCTCGAACCCCCAGCATCCCGCGTACGGACTACTCCGGCAGGTGACGCCAACCGCGTCGGTTCTGCTCGCCGACAACCCGGGCAAGATGACGCTCGACGGGACGAACACCTGGATTCTGCAGGGACCGGGGTCGGACGAGTGCATCGTGGTCGATCCGGGGCCGAAGGACCGGGCCCATCTCGACGCCGTCGCCGCGTCGGGCACGGTGGTTCTGACCCTGGTGACCCATCGCCACGCCGATCACACCGGTGGGCTGAAGCGTTTTCATCGAAAGACGGCGGCTCCGGTGCGCGCGGTCGGGGAGAAGTTCCTGCACGGGGACGGCGTGAGCCTGGTCGACGGCGAGATCATCGAGGCGGCGGGGCTTCGGATCGAGGTTCTGCACACGCCCGGTCACACTGCGGATTCGGTGAGTTTCGTGCTGGACGACGCGATCCTGACGGGAGATACCGTCCTGGGCCGCGGCACCACGGTGCTGGACCCGAAGGACGGCTCGCTCGCGGATTATCTGCAGTCGTTGGATCGGCTCGAAGCGGCCGGTGCGGGGAAGAGCGTGCTTCCCGGTCACGGGCCGGAGCTACCGGACACCGCCGAGGTGGCGCGAGCGTATCGCGCCCACCGTCGGCAGCGGCTGGATCAGGTTCGTTCGGCGCTCGCGGAGCTCGGCGAGGACGCGAAACCGATGCAGGTGGTTCGCCACGTCTATTCGGACGTGGACAAGAAGCTGTGGCCGGCTGCGCGGATGTCGGTCAAAACGCAGCTGGCCTACCTCCGGGAGAGCTAGCGAGCTCGGCGTGCCAGACGCTCGGAGTCCGAGATCAGTACGGACTTGCCTTCGAGGCGCAGCCATCCGCGGTGTGCGAAGTCGGCCAGAGCCTTGTTGACGGTTTCGCGAGAGGCACCGACGAGCTGAGCGATCTCTTCCTGCGTCAGGTCGTGGGTGACGCGCAGCGAGCCCGCTTCCTGGGTGCCGAATCGCTGGGCCAGCTGGAGCAGCGCCTTCGCGACACGTCCGGGAACGTCGGTGAAGATGAGGTCGGCCAGGTTGTTGTTGGTGCGACGCAACCGGCGGGCCAGTACGCGCAGCAGCTGCTCGGCGATCTCCGGGCGCTGGTCGATCCAGTCCTTGAGTGCAGCTCGGTCCATGCTGACCGCGCGCACCTCGGTGACCGTGGTGGCCGAGGACGTACGGGGACCGGGATCGAAGATCGACAGCTCACCGAACATGTCCGACGGTCCCATGATCGTCAGCAGGTTCTCGCGGCCGTCGGGGGAGCGTCGCCCGAGCTTGATCTTGCCGGAAACGATGATGTAGAGCCGGTCTCCGGGCTCACCCTCGTTGAACACCACGTGTCCCCGGGGGAAATCGACAGGCTGCAGCTGCTTCGTCAGTGCCGCAACCGCTGAGGGCTCGACTCCTTGGAAGATGCCGGCCCGTGCCAGGACGTCGTCCACTTGCGCTCCTTTTGGGATGTCGGTGACGCGGCAACCCGCACCACCGAAAGCGTTTGTACACAGTTCGTGCCATGCACCGAACTGCGGTGCAGTTCAGGCGTCGACGCCGATCCGATGATCAAACACAACAATTACCTCAGGGGAGTCTACTTCGAGTCGGTGGAAACCGAGTGATCGACGCCACCACAGGTTGCCAGAGGACTCGGGCGTGTGTTCCCGTTCACCCGAAATTCATCGAAATTACGACCAATGGGACAAAACGTGCGCTCAGCTGGCCCGTTGGTCGACCATGCCGTCGCGCGTGTCGACCGTCCGCGGCGGGGTCTGGCGGCGCTTGCGGGTGTTGAATCGGGCCAATGCGTGTGGGAAGCCCTCGTTCGCCAGAGTGGCGACCTCGGACGTGCTCGCCTGATCGAGGAACTCCTGGACTTCCTGCTCCCGGACGCCGAGCTTGCTGAGCCGGAACTCGACGCGTTCCATCGCGAGTGCGAAGAGCATGAGTAGTACCGGAAAGAGCACCACGGCGAGTCCTTGCATACCGGCCAGTTAACACCGAAAAGGTCTCGATACAAACACAGCCCACTCCTGCCGCGAGGAACGTTACGCATTCTTGTCCGTACAGTTGTGGAGTGGATTCGACAGCCCCGAAACGCCCCGACGTGCGCAAACGCGAGGAGACTCACCTCGGGCTCGTCCGCCGAGCTCGGCGGATGAACCGGACGTTGAACACTGCCTTTCCGCATGTGTACTGCGAACTGGACTTCACCACGCCCCTCGAACTCGCCGTTGCGACAATCCTGTCCGCGCAGTGCACCGACAAGCGCGTCAACATGGTCACTCCCGCACTGTTCGTGAAATACCGCACAGCCCGCGACTACGCCGAGGCCGACCGTGTCGAGCTCGAGGAGTACATCCGCACCACGGGCTTCTATCGCAACAAGGCGAACTCGCTGATCGGACTCGGGCAGAAATTGCTGGAGAACTTCGACGGCGAGGTGCCCGAGACGTTGAAGGATCTCGTCACGCTTCCCGGGATCGGCCGCAAGACGGCCAATGTGGTTCTCGGCAATGCCTTCGATGTTCCGGGGATCACCGTCGACACCCACTTCGGACGGCTCGTACGACGCTGGCAGTGGACCGAGGAGGAGGACCCGGTCAAGGTCGAGCACGCCGTCGGCGCACTCATCGAACGCAAGGAGTGGACGCTGCTCTCGCATCGAGTCATCTTTCACGGCCGACGCGTCTGCCACGCTCGTACCCCCGCATGTGGGGTGTGCGTCCTCGCCAAGGACTGCCCCTCCTTCGGGACCGGTCCGACCGATCCCGCCGCCGCGGCTGCGTTGGTGAAGGGCCCGGAAACCGATCACCTCCTCGCCCTCGCCGGAATCGTGTCGTGAACAAAGCTGCTCTGCGCTGGTCTCTCGTCGCTCTGATCCTGGTGGTCGGGATGGTCTACGCGCTGTGGCCTCGCGACGACGTGCAGACCGCGCAGCCCACGAACTCACCCGGCCTCGGGCAGCGATCACCTGCCACCGACGAGCGTCGCGCGGCAGACACCCCCGAGGCCCTCGCGCCACTGCGTCGGGATGCCGGTCTCGCCGCATGTCCGACGCCGTCGGGCAACGCCGTCGGTCCGCTGACCGGCATCACCCTCGAATGCATCGGCGACGGCTCGTACGTCGACCTCGGCCAGGTACTCGCGGGGCGTCCTGCCCTGCTCAACATCTGGGCGTACTGGTGCGGGCCATGCGCCGAAGAGCTGCCATACCTGCAGCAGTACGCCGAACGGGCCGGCGATGCGGTCACCGTCCTGACGGTCCACAACGACGCCAACGAGGCCAACGGCCTGACCCGGCTCGCCGATTACGGCATCACGCTGCCCGGAGTTCAGGACGGCGGCGGCCGCGTCGCCGCCGCCGTGGAAGCACCCAACGTGCTTCCCGTTTCCGTTTTGATATCTGCGGATGGCACTGTCGCCGAGGTGCTGACTCAACCCTTCCGGAGCGTCGACGACATCGCCGACGCCGTCCGCGTGAACCTCGGAGTCGACTCGTGAGCGCACCCGACTGGCTCGGGCGGATGCTCGACGTCGCAGGCAGAGCGGGCGGTCTGACCGACACCACCGGCACCAACCCCGTACTGCAGCGTCAGGCACCGCCGACCGACCGACCACGGTCCGCCGCCGTACTGGTGCTGTTCGGCGGCCCGGCCGCCGCGGACCCCGGTGCGCCCGGCGGACTGCCTGCCGACGCCGACGTCCTGCTGACCCAGCGCGCGTCGACGCTGCGCGATCACAGCGGGCAGATCGCCTTCCCCGGCGGTGCCACCGATCCGGGCGACGACGGCCCGATCGGTACGGCGCTGCGGGAGGCGCAGGAGGAAACCGGACTCGATCCGGCAGGTGTCGTGCCACTGGCCACGATGCCCGGCATCTACGTTCCGCCGTCGCGCTTCGACGTGGTTCCGGTGCTCTCGTACTGGGAGCGACCGACGCCGGTGCGCGTCGTCGATCCCGGCGAGACCGAGCGAGTGGTGCGAGTTCCGTTGCGCGAGTTGCTCGATCCGAACAACCGATTCCAGGTGCGCCACCCTGCGGGTTACCAGGGCCCCGCGTTCGCTGTGCAGGGAATGCTGGTGTGGGGCTTCACGGGCGGTATCCTGGCGGGTCTGCTGGCTGTATCGGGCTGGGAGCCCGAGTGGGACACGGGGGACATACGCGATCTGGAGGCCAGCTTGACTGCGGTAGGAGCGAGGCTCGATCGGTGACAGGTTCAGGGTGGGTCGATATCGCGGTGGTTGCCATCGCACTGCTGGCGGCGACGTCGGGATGGCGGCAGGGGGCGGTGGCGTCGGCGCTGGCGTTTCTCGGCGTCGTGCTCGGGGCCGTCGCCGGCATTCTGGTGGCACCGCACGTGCTCGAACACGTCGACGGTTCGCGGATGCGGGTGTTCGTCGGCATCGCGTTGATCGTGGTGCTGGTGATCGTCGGTGAAGTTGCCGGCATGGTCCTCGGGCGGGCGCTGCGCAGCGGAATCCATTCCCGCGCAGCACGTTCGGTCGACAGCACCATCGGTGCCGGGCTGCAGGCCGTCGCGGTGCTCGCTGCCGCGTGGCTGCTCGCCATCCCGCTGACGTCGTCCTCGCAGCCCGAGGTCGCCAGTGCGGTCCGTGGATCGACGGTCCTCGGCAAGGTCGACGAAGTGGCACCGGACTGGCTGCGTCAGGTACCCAAGGAATTCTCGGCGTTGCTCGACACCTCCGGACTACCGGATGTCATCGGCCCGTTCGGTCGCACCCCGGTCGCCGAGGTCGCCGCTCCCGATTCCGGTATCGCAGCGGGACCGATTCCGGTGCAACTGCAATCGAGCGTCATCAAGATCAACGGCATCGCACCGAGCTGCCAGAAGGCGCTCGAGGGTTCGGGATTCGTCGTCGGATCGGATCTGGTGATGACCAACGCACACGTCGTCGCAGGCACGTCCGAGGTGACGGTCGATTCGCCGAACGGACCGCTCGACGCCGACGTCGTACTGTTCGATCCGGAAGAAGACGTTGCGGTGCTTCGTGTTCCGCAGCTGCAAGCACCGGTGCTGACGTTTGCGCCGACGCCGGCCGAATCCGGAACCGACGCGATCGTGCTCGGCTACCCCGGCGGTGGACCGTACACGGCGAGCCCGGCGCGCATCCGCGAGATCATCAACCTCAGCGGCCCGGACATCTACCGCACCGGAACCGTCCAACGTGAGGTGTACACCGTCCGCGGATCGGTTCGGCAGGGCAACTCCGGTGGACCACTGGTCAACTCGTCCGGTGAGGTACTCGGCGTCGTGTTCGGTGCCGCCGTCGACGATCCCGACACCGGATTCGTACTGACCGCGTCGGAGATCGCGGACGAGCTCACGCAGAGCTTCGATGCCCCGGTGCCGGTGGGCACGGGCGACTGCATCGTCTAGCTCTCGCGTACGACCCGCAGGATCTCCTCGGACACCACGTCGGGCGCTTCCTGGTGCACGTAGTGGCCCACGTCCCGCACTGTTCGACGCGTCAGCCCGGGGGCCCAGTGCCGGTCTCTGTCGAGGGTGGTGGGCAGCACGTACGGGTCGAGGTCGCCGCTGATCTGCGCGACGGGAATCGAGGTCCGTACGTCGACGGCGTCCATGAAGCGGCGGCCCTCGGCGCGGAACTGGCTGCGGAACGCCCAGCGCTGATATTCGAGTGCGCAGTGTGCAGCACCGGGAATTCTGATGGCCGAGCTCATCTTGGCCGTAGTGTCCGAGTAGTCCTCGGTGGTCTTCCACTCGGGCCCGGCGCGGTTGCTCATCAACTCGGTCACCGCGGCACCGCCTCGGCGCGTCAGCAGTCTCTCGGGGCGCAGCGGAACCTGGTAGCGAACGAAGTGCGGGAGCAGCGCGGCGCGCTGTGCCGAGTCCTTCAACACGGCCCGCCGCAGAGAGATGGGGTGCGGGGCGTTGATCAGCACCATCGAACGCACCGAGCGGGGGTGGAGCGCAACGCTGGCCCAGCAGACGAGACCGCCGTCGGCGTGGCCGACGAACGTGGCGTTCGGATAGCCCAGAGCGCGAACGAGTCCGACGATGTCGCCGGCCAGAGTCCACCCGTCGTATCCGCGTGGAGGCTTGTCGGAATCACCGTAGCCGCGCAGGTCGACGGCGATGGCACGAACACCCGATCGCGCGAGCGCCTCGAGTTGGTGTCGCCACGAGTACCAGAAGTCGGCGAAGCCGTGCAGCAGAACCACCAGCGGTGCGTCCGGTGCGTGTTCGCCGACCTCCACGATATGGAACCGAATTCCGTTGGCGTGGATGTCGCGATGGATCCACTGTCCCGGATACCGGACCGTGGACGGATCGGGCTGATTCATACTGCTCGATTCGCCGGGCTACTACTTCTTGTAGCCGGGAACTCCGGGGATGGAATCGTGCTGGTTCGGCAGCACCGTCGACGCCTGCTTGAGCGAGTCGATGGTCTTCTCGGGCTTGCGCAGCTTCTTGACCCGGCGGTAACCGAGGAAACCGAACAGCGCCGCGGCCAACACCATGACGGCGAACACGATGAGGAATGCGGCCCAGCGGTAGAGCCACACATCGAGCAGCTCAGCGGCGAAGAAGAAGAAGAAGAACGAGCTGAACAGCAACACCGTCAACGCGATGATGAAGAAGACGCTGCCCTGCAGACCCTTCTTGACCTCGCCGGTGACCTCGGCCTTGGCGAGGGCGACTTCGGCGCGCACGAGCGTCGAGACCTGAGTGGTGGCGTCCTTGACGAGATTTCCGATGCTGGCGCTACCAGGGGTGCGGGCATCGACATCGGTCAGAGGTATCGACGAAATCGTGTTCGGGACGCCGTTGCCGTATCCCTTGTCATTGCTGACGCTCAACTCTCGACCCCTTGTAATTGCTCTGCTCGGTGTTGTGCGGAAGATCGTATCGACAGTAGTGCCTCGGTAGCAGGTTAACTGTTCCGCGGAGGGCGGGCGACGCTCGCCCTTGTTTGGACGCGTACCTCGGTACCACCTGCCGCAAACTCGAGGAACTTACGCGATCGGGCAACGGACACGCCCGGGTCGTGAAATTCTCAGGTGTTCATCAGGTAATTTGCAGGGAACTTCCCCCTTCAGGAGCATTCGTGAGTTCAGCACACACCGTCGACGCCGACGGTGCAATTCCCGCACCTCAGGTGCCGCGATCGCGCATCGTGATCGCCTCGATGGTCGGCACGTCCATCGAGTTCTTCGACTTCTACATCTATGCCACCGCCGCAGTGCTCGTCTTCCCGCGTCTGTTCTTCCCCGCGGGCAACGACACCACCGCACTGCTGGCGTCCTTCGCTACCTTCGGCCTCGCCTTCGTCGCGCGACCCATCGGGTCGATTCTGTTCGGCCACTTCGGCGACCGCATCGGACGCAAGGCGACCCTCGTCGGGTCCCTGCTCACGATGGGTGTCGCGACGTTCGCGATCGGACTGTTGCCCACGTACGCCGCGGTGGGGCTGTGGGCTCCGGCTCTGCTGGCGATCATGCGCTTCACCCAGGGCGTCGGTCTCGGCGGCGAGTGGAGCGGTGCAGCGTTGCTGGCCACCGAAACCGCCAAGCCGGGCAAGCGAGCCTGGGCGGCGATGTACCCGCAGCTGGGCGCACCCATCGGGTTCTTCTTCGCCAACGGCATCTTCCTGCTCATCGTCATCGCGACGGGCTACGACTCGGTCAACTCGGGCACCGACCACGCGTTCCTGACGTGGGGCTGGCGAATCCCGTTCCTGCTCAGCGCCGTCATGGTCATCATCGGCCTCTACGTCCGGCTCAAGCTCGAGGAAACGCCGGTGTTCAAGCTCGCCGTCGAGCGCGGTCAGAAGGTCAAGACTCCGCTCGCTCAGGTGTTCAAGACCAGTTGGCGTCAGCTGATCATCGGAACGTTCGTCATGCTCGCCACCTACACGCTGTTCTACATCATGACCACGTGGGTGGTCAGCTACGGAACGGGCAAGGTGTCCGACGTCAACGGTCCGAAGCTGGCGATCTCCTACACCGACTTCCTGGAGCTGCAGCTCATCGCCGTGCTGTTCTTCGCGGCGCTGATTCCGGTGGCCGGGCTGCTGGCCGACAAGTACGGCCGTCGTCCCACGCTGATCGTCATCACGTCGGCGATCGTGCTGTTCGGGCTCTCGTTCCACTGGTTCGCGAACCCCGAGACCGCGTCCGCCTCGCGGATGCTGGTGTTCATGTGCGTCGGCCTCGGCCTCATGGGCCTGACCTTCGGACCGATGAGTGCCGTTCTGCCGGAACTGTTTCCGACCAACGTGCGCTACACCGGATCGGGAATCTCGTACAACACCGCGTCGATCCTCGGTGCCGCAGTGGCACCGTTCATCGCGACCTGGCTGGTGAGCAGCTACGGCGTCGGCTGGGTGGGCGTGTACCTCGCCATCGCTGCAACGTTGACGCTGATCGCTCTGCTGATCATGAAGGAAACACGAGACCAGTCGCTCGACAGCGTCTGAGCGGCTGCGCCGCACGTGAGCTTGGAGCCTGCGGTCGTTCCGCAGGCTCCACCCCGAGCTTCGTAGCAGGGGTCGAGCTTCCGCTCACCTTGGTGGTCTCGAAGTCGTTGCAGTGCAGACAATTCGGGCATTCTTCGGATGACTGTGCCGATTTGACGGTCGATTGTCAGGAAGTTGATCGCACATCCTCAGGATCGAGGGCAACAGTGATCGACTGTGACCGTCCTCGAACACGACATTGCCCGCCCACGCTGGGCAATGCCCACTCTCGCCGCCCTTCTCGCCGGAACAGCCGGGGCCTACGCCCTGGACCTGAATCGGGAGCAGTGGGGTAACTCCTTCTACGCAGCAGCCGTTCAGGCCGGCTCGATCAGTTGGAAGGCCTTCCTGTTCGGCTCGTCCGACGCCGCGAACTCGATCACGGTGGACAAGCCGCCTGCGTCGCTGTGGGTCATGGAACTGTCTGTGCGCACCTTCGGCCTCAACTCCTGGTCGCTGCTCCTGCCGCAGGTGCTGATGGCCGTGCTGAGCGTGGGAATCATGTACGCGATCGTGGCCCGTCGATTCGGCTACGGGGCAGCGTTGATCGCGGGTGCGGTCCTGGCGACGACGCCGACCTTCGCGCTGATGTTCCGCTACGACAATCCCGACGCCTTGCTCACCCTCACCCTGTTGGGAGCAGCGTGGGCGATGCTTCGCGCGCTCGAGGACGGGCGAACTCGGTGGCTGGTGGTCACCGGAGCTGTTGTCGGCCTCGGGTTTCTGACGAAGCAACTGCAGGCGTTCCTCGTCGTTCCAGCTCTCGCCGTGGCGTACGCGGCGTTCGGTCCACCGAGGTTCGGAACCCGAATGCTGCAGTTGCCAGCGGCCGGTGCCGCGGTGCTCGTGACGGCCGGGTGGTGGGTGGCGATCGTGCAGTTGGTTCCGGCTGCCGACCGGCCGTGGGTCGGCGGGTCGAAGACCGACAGCATTCTGGACCTGACATTCGGCTACAACGGTCTGGGTCGATTGACGGGCAACGAACACGGAAGCAGTGCGGCATCCCATGCCGGAGATGCGGTGCAGACGGGCATCACCCGCATGTTCGCTGCCGCGCAGGGTGGTCAGATCTCGTGGCTGATACCGGCTGCGCTCGTGTTCGTGGTGGCGGGAATCGTGTTGCGCGGCCGAGCGCCTCGACAGGACTTTCGGCGCGCCTGGTACGTGATGTGGGGATTGTGGCTCGTCGGGTGCTCGCTGGTGTTCAGCTTCATGTCGGGCACCTTCCACTCCTACTACACGATCGTGATCGCACCGGCGATCGCCGCCATCATCGGAGCTGCCCTGCGCGAACTGTGGGTGCGACGCGAGAAAGTCTGGTGCCGTTCGATTCTCGCGCTTGCTTCGGCAGTCACCACGGCCACGTCGTTCGTCTTTCTCGCTCGTACACCCGAGTTCGTGCCGTGGCTCCGATGGATGGTGCTGGGAGTCGGGATCGTTGTGGCTCTCGCCCTCGTGGTCCGGATGTCTCGAACGGTCTCGATTGCACTGGGAGCGGCGGCAATTGCGGCCGCTCTGGCCGGCCCCGTCGCCTACGTCGCCGATACCGTGGTCACCCCGCACAGTGGAGGAGGTCCGTCGGCCGGGCCCGCTGTTGCGTCCGAGACCGCAGCCTATGGAACCGGATCACATGAGGAAAGTGTCGGCCGCTCAGCACAATTCGGCTCCGCCGCCGCACCGGACGCAGAGCTGACCGGCCTACTCGAATCCGACGCCCAGAACTACACATGGGTGGCGGCGACCGTCGGATCCAACGCCGCCGCGGGCATACAGCTCGCGACCGACGACCCGGTGATGCCGGTGGGCGGATTCTCCGGAACCGACCCGTCGCCCACGCTCGACCGATTCGAGGCCGACGTGGCCGCGGGAAAGATCCATTACTTCATCGCGGGAACGGGCAAGACCAGGCCGTCGGCGATCGGTGACTGGGTGGCTGCGACCTTCACACCCAGGACCGTCGGCGACTACACGGTGTTCGATCTGAGTGCCTGAGGCAGTGGTGCGGTTGAGTGCCCCCTGAGGCACTCAACCGCACCACTGGCCGCTAGCGGCCCTTCTTGATCGCCTCGAACACCTTCGGGTCGACGAGGGTGGAGACGTCGCCGAGTTCGCGGCCCTCGGCCACGTCGCGTAGCAGTCGACGCATGATCTTGCCGGATCGCGTCTTCGGCAGCTCCGGCACGATGGAGATCTCCCGAGGCCTGGCGATCGGCGAAATCTCCTTGGATACCTGCGCCTTCAGTTCGGCGATCAGCGCGTCGCCGGTGTTCTCCTCGCCTGCCCGCAGGATGACGAACGCGACGATGCCCTGACCGGTGGTGTCGTCGGCGGCACCGACCACCGCGGCCTCGGCGACACTGTGATGGGTGACCAGTGCCGACTCCACCTCGGACGTCGAGATGCGGTGGCCCGAGACGTTCATGACGTCGTCGACGCGGCCGAGGACCCACAGTGCGCCGTCGTCGTCGTACTTGGCTCCGTCACCGGCGAAGTACCAGCCCTCCTCGGCGTACCGCGACCAGTACGTTTCCTTGTAGCGGTCCATGTCGCCCCAGATGCCGCGCAGCATCGACGGCCACGGCTCGTCGAGGACGAGGTAGCCGTTGCCGCCGTTGCCCAGTGGCTTGGCGTCGTCGTCGACGATCTTGGCGGAGATGCCGGGCAACGGGGCCATCGCGGAGCCGGGCTTGGTGGCGGTGACGCCGGGGAGCGGGGAGATCATGATCGCGCCGGTCTCGGTCTGCCACCAGGTGTCGACGATCGGTGCGGTGCCGCCGCCGACGACGTCGCGGAACCAGCGCCACGCCTCGGGGTTGATCGGTTCGCCGACGGAGCCGAGCAGACGGATCGAGCTCAGATCGTGTGCCCCGGGGATTTCCTTGCCCCACTTCATGAACGTACGAACGAGGGTGGGGGAGGTGTAGTAGATCGAGACCTTGTACTTCTCGATGACGTTCCAATGCCGGTGCTCGTCGGGCGAATTGGGCGTGCCCTCGTAGACGACCTGCGTCGCGCGGTTCGAGAGCGGCCCGTAGACGATGTAGGAGTGCCCGGTGACCCAGCCGATGTCGGCGGTGCACCAGTAGACGTCGGTTCCGGCCTTGTGGTCGAAGACGTTGTGGTGGGTGTACGAGGTCTGCGTCAGGTAGCCGCCGGAGGTGTGGATGATGCCCTTGGGCTTACCCGTCGTGCCCGAGGTGTAGAGGATGAAGAGCGGGTGCTCGGCCGGGAACGGCTGCGCCTCATGCTCTTTCGACGCCTTGGCGACGGTCTCGTGCCACCACAGGTCGCGTCCCTCGGTCCAGGAGACCTCGGAGTCGGTGCGTTTGACGACCAGCACGTGTTCGATCGATGCCGCCCCGTCGACGGCCTCGTCGACGGTGTCCTTGATGGGAGCGGGCTTGCCGCGTCGCCACTGACCGTCGGTGGTGATGACGAGCTTGGCCTCGGCGTCGTCGACGCGCGAGCGGAGTGCGGTGGCGGAGAAGCCGGCGAAGACGACCGAGTGGGTCAGGCCGAGGCGAGCGCACGCGAGGATCGAGACGATGGCCTCGGGGATCATGGGCATGTAGATCGCGACTCGGTCGCCGGACACGAGGCCGAGTTCGGTCAGGGTGTTGGCGGCCTGGCTGACGTCGGCGAGCAGATCGGAGTAGGTGACGTCGCGGCTGTCGCCGGGCTCGCCTTCCCAGTGGATCGCCACCTGGTCGCCGTGTCCGTCGATCACGTGGCGGTCGACGCAGTTGTAGGCGACGTTGAGCTCGCCGTCGGCGAACCACTTGGCGACGGGGGCGTCGGACCAGTCGAGAACTTCGGTGAACGGGGTGTGCCAGTGGAGTCGGCGAGCCTGTTCGGCCCAGAAGCCGAGTCGATCCTCCTCGGCGGCGGCGTAGAGCTCGGTTCCGGCGTTCGCCTGAGCCGAGAACTCGGCCGAGGGTGCGTAGGAGGCAACCGCGGTCTCGTCGGTTCCGGAGGTACTGGTCGTCATCTCGAATAGCTCACTTTCGTCCGGTGCATTTCGCTCATGAAACTGCACTTCCGTGCCGGTCTCGAGCCCCTTGTGAGGGTAGTCACATGTGATGGCAATCGCACCGTTGCAATCGCCTGCAACCCCCTGATCTGCGGTGATCGGTAGTTTCTGCACGGTGGGCGGTAATCGAGGTTCTCGCCGAGCCGCCTCGGCGACGCGGAAGTCCGAAGTGTGAGAAATCGACTTGCCGAAACGTTTCGATCATGTTTCCGGCTTACTCACGGGTCAGCAAAATCTGGGGGAGTTCACATGTTCGTTTCAGGATGTGTCTAAAGTCCATCCCATCAGATCGTTGGAACGGCTCACATGCCGTGCCATGCGGTCGCCCACGAATCCCCGGGCGTCGCGCCCGAGGAACTGAGCACGGATGACCCCGTGTTCACATCTGGATGGAGGATTTTCCTTGCGTATCAAACGTGCCGCGGTCGTCACCACGGCTGTGCTGATGAGTGCGAGCCTGCTCGCCGCCTGTGGCGGCGGTGGCTCGAGCTCCGGTGGCAGCGCCGACGGGATCTACAGCATCTACATCGGCGAGCCGGAGAACCCGTTGGTTCCCGGAAACACCACCGAGAGCGAAGGCAGCCAGGTCCTCAAGGCGCTCTTCACTCCACTGGTCACGTTCAACGACGAAGACAACAGCGTCGAGTACAACGGCGTTGCCGAGTCCGTCGAGTCCGAGGACAACATCACCTGGACCGTCAAGCTCAAGGACGGCTGGACGTTCCACGACGGCACCCCGGTCACCTCGGAGTCCTTCACCAAGGCGTGGAGCTACAATGCGTTGAGCACCAACGCATTCGGTGCCTCGTACTTCTTCGAGAACATCGAAGGCTACGCAGACCTGCAGGGCAGCGACACCGCCGAGCCCACTGCGACCGAACTGAGCGGATTGAGCGTCGTCGACGACACGACCTTCACCGTCAAGCTCAACGGACCGTTCGCAATCTTCCCGCTGACGCTCGGCTACACCGCGTTCGATCCGCTGCCGGAGGCGTTCTACGCCGACCCGACGGCATTCGGTGCCCGCCCGATCGGTAACGGCCCGTTCAAGGCCGACTCGGACTTCGTTCCGGGACAGGGCTTCACCGTCACCAAGTACGACGACTACGCAGGCGACAACGCCGCCAAGTCCGCGGGCGTCAACTTCAAGGTCTACACCGAGCTGAACACCGGCTACAACGATATCCAGGGCGGTGGACTCGACATCATGCTCGATCTGCCCGAGGACGCCTGGGCCACTGCGCGTGACCAGTTCGGTGATCGTTACGCCGATCGCGCCCGTCCCGACATCACCTCGCTCGGCTTCCCGACGTACGACCCGCGGTTCCAGGACCCGAACGTACGCAAGGCGTTCTCGATGGCCATCGATCGCCAGGCCATCGCAACGGCGATCTTCACCGACACCCGTACCCCCGCCGATTCCTTCGCCTCTCCCGTGGTCGAGGGCTACCGCGAGGATGCGTGTGGCGCCACCTGCGAGCTCAACGCCGACGAGGCCAACCGTCTGCTCGACGAGGCCGGCTTCGATCGCAGCCAGCCGGTGGACCTGTGGTTCAACGCCGGTGCCGGACACGACTCGTGGATGACGGCGGTGGGCAACCAGATTCGCGAGAACCTGGGTGTCGACTACGCACTGCGCGGCGATCTGCAGTTCGCTCAGTACCTGCCGCTGCAGGACGCCAAGGGTATGACCGGCCCGTTCCGCTCGAGCTGGATCATGGACTACCCGTCGATCTACAACTTCCTGTCCCCGCTGTACTCGTCCGCGGCACTGCCGCCGGCCGGTAGCAACGCCACGTTCTTCAGCGACCCGGCCTTCGACGCCGCTCTCGCAGAGGGCAACAACGCCGAGGACATCGACGCTGCAACGGCCGACTACCAGAAGGCCGAGGACATCCTGTTCCAGCAGATGCCCGCAACGCCGCTGTTCTACGGCCTGAACCAGGCAGTGTGGTCCGATCGCGTCTCCGACGTGAAGATCGACAACACCGGCGACATCGTCCTCGAGGACGTCGTAGTCAGCTAACAACGGACACCGGTGGGTGGCAACGGATGTGACTCCGTTGCCACCCATCGGTTCGTTTCGGCGGTGGGCTCGACGCCCACCGAAGACCTGCGTCAGCGAGACCCGATTCGCAGGATCGCCGCATCCAAGGAGAAACCACAGTGGGTCGCTACATATCCCGCCGATTACTGCTGACGATTCCCGTCCTGATCGGCTCCTCTTTTCTCATTTTCGCCATGGTCTACGCATTGCCCGGTGATCCCATCCGCGCCCTGGCCGGAGATCGCCCGCTCGCCCCTGCCGTTGTCGCGCAGTTGCGCGACGACTTCAACCTCGACGACAACCTGGTCGTCCAGTACCTCAAGTACATCGGTGGATTCTTCCAGGGCAATTTCGGCACCGACTTCTCCGGCCGCCCCGTGCTCGACACCATCGAGCGGGCCCTGCCCGTCACCATCAAGCTGACGATCGTCGCCGTGGTCTTCGAGACCGTCATGGGTATCGCAGCGGGTGTGCTCTCGGCCCTGAAGAAGGGGTCGTTCTTCGACAACCTCGTGCTCATTTCGACGACGTTGCTGGTGTCGGTTCCGGTCTTCGTCCTCGGCTTCATCGCGCAGTTCACGCTGGGCGTGAAACTGGGTGTCTTCCCGATCTCCGGTATCAACAACGGGTGGTCGAGCTACCTGCTCCCGGGCCTGGTGCTCGCGTCGCTGTCGATGGCCTACGTCGCCCGATTGACTCGTACGTCCGTGGCGGAGTCGATGGCAGCTGATTACATCCGCACCGCGAAGTCGAAGGGAATCAGCAACCGGCGCATCATCGTTCGCCATGCTCTGCGAAATTCCCTGATTCCCGTCGTCACCTTCATCGGTGCCGACGTCGGCGGTCTGCTGGGCGGTGCGATCGTAACCGAAACGGTGTTCAACCTGCCTGGTCTCGGACGCGCGATCTACGACGCACTGGCGCGTCAGGAAGGTGCCGTCGTCGTCGGCATCGTGACGCTCTTCGTGTTCTTCTACATCTTCTTCAACCTCGTGGTGGATGTTCTCTACGCGGTTCTCGATCCAAGGATTCGCTATGAATAAGGACGACACGAACGCAGCTCAGCATGCGGCGGACGAGGGTCAGCCGGGCAACGTCATCACCGGCGAGGCCGTCGATCTGGTCGGCCAGGCCAGCCTGTGGGGCAACGCGTGGAAGTTCTTGCGCAAGAGCCCCTTCTTCATCATCGGGTCGTTCCTGCTCGCCGTGCTCCTGGTGATGGCAGTGTTCCCGCAACTGTTTGCCCGCGGGATCGATCCGCGGGTGTGCTCGCTGTCGAACTCGCGCCAGACCCCGAGTGCCGAGCACTGGTTCGGCACCGACATCCAGGGGTGCGACTACTACGCCAACGTCATCTACGGTGCACGGATCTCGCTGTCGATCGGTGTGCTGTCGGTCATCGGTGTGCTCATCATCGGTGTGCTGATCGGTGCTCTCGCAGGCTATTTCGGCGGTTTCATCGACAGCATCCTGGCTCGCTTCACCGATGTGTTCTTCGGAATTCCGCTGCTGCTCGGTGCCCTCATCCTGTTGACGGTGACCGCACAGCGCACGATCTTCACCGTCTCGCTCGCGCTGATCGTGTTCGGCTGGATGACGGCGATGCGACTGGTCCGATCGAGTGTCATCGCAATCAAGAACAGCGAGTACGTCCAGGCCGCTCAGGCGCTGGGTGCGTCCACGTACCGAATTCTGGTGCGGCACATTCTGCCCAATGCCCTTGCGCCGGTGATCATCTACGCCACCATCTCGGTGGGTACGTTCATCGCGGCCGAGGCGACGTTGACGTTCCTCGGAATCGGACTGCAAGCTCCCGAGATCTCGTGGGGCCTGCAGATCAACCTCGGTCAGAACGTGTTCCTGACGGCACCGTATCTGGTGCTGTTCCCGGCCGCGTTCCTCTCCGTCACGGTGCTCGCGTTCATCATGCTCGGCGACGCGCTCCGTGACGCACTCGATCCGAAACGGAACTGACATGAGTATTCAGAAGGACACGGTTCTGACCGTCACCGATCTGACGGTCGAGTTCGAGGTCGAGAAGGTATGGCGCAAGGCCGCCGATTCCGTCTCGTTCACGGTCGCCGCCGGCGAAGTACTCGCCATCGTCGGTGAGTCCGGATCCGGTAAGTCGACCACCGCGATGGCCATTCCCGGTCTGCTGGCCGACAATTCACGGGTGTCGGGCAGCATCAAGCTGGGCGAGAAGGAACTGGTCGGACTGCCCGAGAAGCAGCTCGCACCCATCCGCGGCAAGAACGTGGCGGTGATCTTCCAGGAGCCCATGACGGCGCTCAATCCGGTGTACTCGATCGGCTGGCAGATCACCGAGGCCATCCGGGCACACACCTCGCTGTCGAAGAAGGAAGCGAAGGCGCGGGCCGTCGAGCTGCTGAAGCTCGTCGAGATGCCGGATCCGGAGACCCGGGTGAACTACTACCCGCATCAGCTATCCGGTGGTCAGCGTCAGCGCGCCATGATCGCCCAGGCGCTGTCCTCGGATCCGGCGCTGCTGATCGCGGACGAGCCGACCACGGCTCTGGACGTGACGGTGCAGGCCGAGATCCTCGACCTGATGCGCGACCTGCGCAACCGCATCGACGCGTCGATCGTGCTGATCACCCACGACATGGGTGTGGTGGCAGACATGGCCGATCGCATCGCGGTGATGAAGGACGGCGTGATCGTCGAAACCGATGCTGCGCAGAAGATTTTCAAGGATGCGTCGCATCCGTACACGCAGCAGTTGCTCGCCTCGGTTCCGCACCTGGGCAGCAGCATGGAGTCCGTGGCGGCGGGAACCATCGCTCAGCCGAGCGCCGTGGAGGACACCCGGGCACTGAGCATCGTCGACGGCGTCATCGACTACCCGGGCCGCACCGTGTTCCGGGCCGTCGACGGGGTCAGCCTCGACATCGAGATGGGTGAGGTCGTCGGTCTCGTCGGTGAATCCGGCTCGGGCAAGTCCACGATCGGCAAGGCCGTGGTGGGGCTGAACAAGCTCACCGGCGGTTCCTTGTCGATCGCGGGGGTCGATATCACCAACCTGTCGAATCGCGATCTGCGGTCGGTGCGAAGCAAGGTCGGCATCGTGTTCCAGGATCCGGGTTCGTCACTGAACCCGCGCTGGCCGATCGGTCAGTCCATCGCCGAGCCGATGCTGCTGCACACCGAACTCGGTGCTTCCGAGCGGAACAAGAAGGTCGAGGAACTACTCGATCAGGTGCACCTGTCGCGGACAATGCGTAACCGCTACCCCCACCAGCTGTCCGGTGGGCAGCGTCAGCGTGTCGGTATCGCTCGGGCACTGGCCCTGGAGCCGACGTTGCTGGTGGCCGACGAACCGACGTCTGCACTCGACGTGTCGGTGCAGGCCAAGGTGCTCGAGCTGTTCAAGGAACTGCAGCGTGAGTACGGTTTCGCGTGCTTGTTCATCAGTCATGACCTCGCTGTGGTGGAGGTGCTGGCCAAGCGCATCGCGGTGCTGAACAAGGGCAAGTTGGCCGAGTTCGGTACGACGGATCAGATTCTGCGTCGTCCGACCAACGAGTACACCAAGCGGTTGCTCGCAGCCGTCCCGGTGCCCGACCCGGCCGAACAGGCCAAGCGTCGTCAGGCGCGCGCCGAGCTGTTGGCGGCCGGAGCGAAGTAGGCGGTGAGGGGAGGGGGTACCGTCGTCTGTCGTGACGGACCCCCTCGCCCCGCTACTGGAACTGCCCGGAGTTCTCGACTCTGCCGAACGTGCGCGCGACGCTCTGGGCGCGGTGCATCGGCACAAGGCCAACCGTCGTGGCTGGCCGGCCACCGCCGCCGAGGCCGCGGTGCGTGCGGCCCGCTCGTCGTCGACTCTCGAGGGTGGTTCGATGGACTTCCCCCGCGAGGGCGAAGACGGCGATCCCATTCTGGCTGGTGCGCTGCGAGTGGCAGCCGCCCTCGACGGTGATGCGCTGCAGAACACGGTCTCGACGTGGAAACGCGCACCGCTGCAGACCCTCGCGCGACTGCACCTGTTGGCCGCAGCAGACCTCGTCGACGACGCCTCCGAGCTCGGCCGGCCCCGCAGCGACGCCGGTGTCGGCGATCGACTCGACCTGCTCGCTCAGTTGGTGACCGGTGGAACGTCCGCACCTGCTCCGGTGATCGCGGCAGTGGTGCACGGTGAACTGTTGACACTCAAAGCTTTCGGATCGGCCGACGGCATCGTTGCGCGGGCTGCATCGCGACTGGTCGCAGCGTCGTCGGGATTCGACCCCCACAACCTCGGAGTGCCGGAGGTGAGCTGGATGCGTCGGGCAAATGCCTACCGAGACGGCGCAACGGGATTCGCCGAGGGCACCGCGACCGGCGTCGGGAGTTGGGTGATCCTGTGCTGCGGAGCATTCGAAGCCGGTGCGGCAGAAGCGACTTCGATTGCCGAAGCTGCGGTATAGCCCACGCATATAAAAGGGCGGCGATGTCGACTTGCGTCGACGTCGCCGCCCGTTAGCACGGAGCGCCTGGTTACCAAGCGTGCTCAGGTGGGCTGTGATGGAAAACCACGTGGCCTCGGCGAGGGTTCGACGGTGATGAGGTCATCCCTGCAACCGGTGCAGGGTTCTTGCTGATCATCGACGAATCTCGCAGGCCCACAGCGCTTCTGCCATTAGGTGGCTGCTCCGCGTGGGTGCCTGGTGTCCGTGCTGGGAATCCCGGTCGGGAGAGCGAATCTTCTCTTCCGATTCGTTCTTGGCCTTCCGTTCTTCCGTACGTCATTTGTACCCCGTGACGCTCCTCACATCAAGGGTTTGGGCGTCATCTTTTTCTTCGGAGCAGTCCGTAGGTGATCGCGCCTGCCGCAAGAGCACTGAAACCTGCTGCGGCACTTGCTACTACGGTCTTGCCGGACGGGGTCTGGATCCGTGATCGCAGCGAGACCGGGTTGGAGAAGGTGAGAATCGGCCAGCCGCGGGAGGCGGCTTCCTTGCGCAGTGCGCGATCGGGGTTGACGGCTGTGGGATGCCCGACGGCGCGCAGCATCGGTACGTCGGTGATCGAGTCCGAGTACGCGTAGCTCGACGTCAGGTCGTAATCGTGTTGCGCGGCCAGGGAGTTCATGGCGTCGACCTTGCCCTCTCCGTAGCAGTAGAAGTCGACCTCGCCGATGTACTTGCCCTCCACGGTCACCATCGTGGTGGCCATGCTGTGATCGGCACCCAGTAGTTGTGCGATGGGGTGCACGATCTCGTCGCCGGAGGCCGACACGATCACGACGTCGTGTCCGCGGAGCTTGTGGTCGGCGATGAGATCGGCGGCTTCGGCGAACACGAGGGGGTCGACGATGTCGTGCAGAGTCTCGGCGACGACCGCTCGCACCTGTTCGACGTCCCAGCCTGCGGTCATGCTCGCGATATGCGCGCGCATGCGCTCCATCTGGTCGTGATCGGCTCCGGAGAGCAGGAACAGGAATTGTGCATAGCTGCTCTTGAGAACGGCGCGCCGGTTGATGAGTCCTTGGTCGAAGAACGGCTTGCTGAATGCCAACGTGCTGGACTTGGCAATGATCGTCTTGTCGAGGTCGAAGAATGCCGCGACGCGCGCTGCGCGTCGGCCGGCCGGGACGTCGTCGTTGCTCGCGCTCTGGGTCACGTTTGTCACCATAGTGGCCGGTGGTGACCGGTGGATGTCGTGCGGTGCCACTGGTGGACTCGGTCCGATGCGGTCGAGAAAAACGGACTGTTGAACTTGCAAACAAGGACGTCCACGGGTGTAGTATTTTCTACGAGCCCGGTTCATCCCGGGCGGTGTTCAGCCCGACCCCCCGGGGCTGAACCAGACGACCCTCGCCTCCTCCCCCCCTGGCGAGGGTCGTCCTCTTTTCTGGGGTAGGTCGAAAACTGGTACAGAAGTACCGGTATTCATCCACAGGCCCGGATCTATCCACATTTCCCCAAGTCGCGCGCATCTCGAGCAGATTCTCACGCAGGCTTGCCGCATGGAAACGGACGTGCGACGGCGAATCACGCACCCGGCAGTGACGATGTCGATCGAACTTCGCGGTCTCCGCGAGGACGTCTATCGAATCGCCGCAGCCGCGGATTGTGTTGTGGAGGAGCAGAACTTACTGGTCGGTATCGGTTCCACACGTTCGATGTGGGACCGCGCCGGAATTTTTTTGATCGATTTCGTGTCCGCCGAGGCCGCACTGGCGACCGGATTTCCGCGGCGCTCGGGCGTCATTCTGGTCACGGACGCGCCGCCGACACTCGACGACTGGCGAATCGCCACATCGCTCGGTGCCGAGCACGTGGTCTCGTTGCCGTGGGACGAGGACGCACTCGTCCGCATACTCGGCGAACCCGCGTCGGCAGCGTCGGGAGACGGTGGAGTGATCGCGGTGGTCGGCGCTCGCGGTGGCGCGGGTGCATCCACGTTCGCCGCCGCACTCGGACTCTGCAGCGGCCGCTCGGGCCGACGTGCACTCCTCGTCGAGGGTGACCGCTACGGCAGTGGCCTCGACCTGCTACTCGGCTGGGAGAATGCCCCGGGTCTGCGGTGGTCCGGTTTGGTCGTCGAAGGTGGCCGAGTCTCCGGCGACGCGCTGCACGGCGCGCTGCCGTCGCGGGACGGGTTGTCGGTGTTGGCGCTGGGCAGATCCGACGAGCGGAGTGTCGGACTCTCCGCCGTCGCAGTGGCGGCTGTACTCGATGCAGGACGCGCAGCGGGAGATCTGGTGGTGTGCGACGCTCCGCGTCATCCCAGTGACGTCTCCGACGCTCTGTACGCCGCGGCGGACCTCGTCGCGCTGGTACTTCCGGCCGAACTGCGTGCCGTGACGTCGGCCGAGGTGGTGGCAGCGCATGTGGTGGATCGAAATGCCAATGTCGGCCTGGTCGTTCGTGGGCCTGCGCCGGGTGGGCTGAGGGCCGACGATATCGCCGTCGCCCTCGAACTTCCACTGTTGACGTCGATGCGTGCCGAGCCCGCGTTGGCCGAGCGCCTCGAACGAGGAGGTCTGTTGCTGGGCCGACGTTCGCCGCTGGCCGCAGCGGCCAACGCAGTGCTCGATACGTTTGCGCACAAGCCCGGTGGTCAGCGGTGGGCGGCGTGAGCGCCGTCGTCACCGCGGATCTGCTCGACCGCGTCCGTGATCGCTTGGCGGCATCGGCCGATGCTCCTGTTCCCGCCACCGTCGCCGCAGCCATTCGAGCGGAAGCCGGGGGAGTGATCGGCGACACCGATATGCTTGCGGCCCTTCGTGTTCTGCAGACCGAGCTGACCGGCGCGGGGCCGTTGGAGCCGCTGCTGTCCGAGCCCGGAGTGACCGATGTACTGGTCACCGCACCGGATCAGGTGTGGATCGATCGTGGTCGCGGACTCGAGCGCACCGGGGTTCGCTTCGTCGACGAGGCTGCCGTTCGGCGGCTGGCGCAACGGCTCGCCCTCTCTGCCGGCCGTCGACTCGACGACGCGCAGCCCTGGGTCGACGGGCGACTGCCGGGCGTCGGGCAGGGGGCGTTCGGCGTCCGCCTGCACGCTGTGCTGGCACCGGTGGCGAGCGGGGGAACGTGTGTCTCGCTTCGGGTTCTGCGACCCGCGACGCAGGGACTCGCCGCGCTCCGTGCATCGGGAGCCGTGACCGAAGACGGGTACGAGCTGCTGCGTCGAATCGTGTTCGGCCGCTTGGCGTTCTTGGTCGTCGGAGGTACCGGCGCCGGGAAAACTACACTCTTGGCCGCACTGCTGGGTGAGGTGGATCCGGCCGAACGCATCGTGTGCGTCGAGGACGCGGCAGAGTTGGCACCGGCCCATCCTCACGTGGTCCGTCTGGTGGCCCGAGCACCCAATGTCGAAGGAGTGGGGGAAGTATCGGTGCGCCAACTGGTGCGTCAAGCTCTGCGAATGCGACCCGACCGACTCGTCGTCGGTGAGGTGCGCGGGGCCGAGGTCATCGACCTGATGACGGCCCTCAACACCGGCCACGACGGCGGGGCCGGAACCATTCACGCGAACTCCCCGGCCGAGGTACCCGCCCGACTCGAAGCCCTTGCGGCACTGGGCGGAATGGGGCGAGACGCGCTGCACAGCCAACTCGCCGCTGCGGTCCAAGTGGTCTTGCACGTCCACCGCAGCGCCGACGGTACTCGACGTCTACGCGAGATCGGAGTGGTCGACGTCGATCCCACCGGGCGCGTGCACATCGCCGCGGCCTGGTCGGTGGATGGCGAACCGACGCCGGGCGAAGGTCGGCTCCTCGAACTGCTCGACCGCCGCAGCGGTGACGCCGGATGACGGCCGCCCTCATGGCCCTCGCTGTGGCAGTTTCTCTGTGGCCGAGCAGTTTCCGTCGGTTGCCTCGTGAAGCACGGACGGCGTCGTCCGCGCCCCGATGGATGGTGCCGGCATGCTGCGCTCTGCTTGCGGCAGGGGCGGTGTGGTGGTTCGGCGGAATCTGGGCAGTGAGCGCAGCGGCGGTGGCGGGCAGTACCGGATGGCGGCGTTACCGTCGGCGACTCGAACGCGACCGGCGCGCCGAGGAATTGAACTGGCTCGCAACCGGAGTCGAGGTGGTGATCGGAGAGCTCCGCGTCGGGTCCCATCCGGCCACGGCCGGCGCGGTTGCGGCGGACGAGTGCGGCGGGATCGCGTCGACGGCACTGCGGGGTGCGGCATCGCGGTCCCGATTGGGAGGGAGGGCTGCCGACGGCATTGCTGCATCCGATTCGCTGTTGGACGCCGAGCTCGGCCGGCTGGCCGCCGCGTGGCGAGTGGCCGACGACCATGGACTCGCACTTGCCGAGTTGCTGGACGCCGTCCGCGAGGACATGCTGGGGCGCAGACGGTTTCGCGAACGAACCGACGCGTCCCTCGCCGGTGCCCGTGCCACCGCGCTGGTTCTGGCCGGTCTGCCGATCCTCGGAGTCGCGCTGGGCCAGCTGATGGGCGCGGATCCATTGCAGATTCTGCTCGGCGGTGGGCTCGGCGGAATGCTGCTGCTCATCGGCACGGCGCTGGGGTGCGCGGGGCTGCTGTGGACCGATGCGATCACCGGCAAGGTGACGACGTGATGTGGGTGGCGGTGCTCTGTGTCGCAACGGCGTTGATCACGCTGCCCTCGGTCGCGGGCGGGTTGCACAGGCTCGCACCCGAGGGCGGGGCGGTCGCCGACGCCGTCGATGCGCCGCCGCCCGACCCGCTCGCGGTGGCCACGACATTCGATCTGCTCGCCGCATGTCTGCGGTCGGGCTTGCCGATATCGACTGCCGCTGCGGCAGCGGCACAGTCCGCTCCGACCTCGTTCGGTGTTGCGCTCCGCAAGGCGGCCGATCTGCTGGAACTCGGTGCCGACGCCGCGACCGCGTGGGAGGCCGTCGCGCAGGATCCGGAGACCGAGGCTCTGGCCAGGATGGCCCGCCGATCAGCCCGGGCCGGGTCGTCCATGGCGTCGGCGATGACGGAACTTGCTGCGACACAACGAACGCGGGCCGAGGATGCGTCGGCTGCCGCGGCCGAGCGTGCGGGTGTGCTGATCAGCGGGCCGTTGGGGCTGTGCTTTCTGCCCGCCTTCATCTGTCTCGGCATCATCCCCGTGGTGATCGGACTGGCGGGCAATGTATTGGGCGGTGGTCTGCTGTGACCGCTGCGCACTCGAGTGTCCGGTGCGGAGATGCCGCATCGGAGAACAGGGAGGGGAATCGAGATGATCGAGAACGCACTGCAGGAGTTGAAGACCCGAATCGTTCTGTTCGGCGTGGAGGACGAGGGCATGTCGACCGCGGAGTACGCGATCGGCACCATCGCGGCCGCGGCGTTCGGGGCGGTGCTGTACACGGTGGTGACCGGCGACAGCATTGTGTCGGCTCTGACGGGGATCATCGATCGAGCGTTGAACACTGCCGTCTGAGCTTGGGCGATGACGACGGGGCCGTGACGGTGGAGGCGGCGTTCGCGATCGCGTCCATCGTCGCGGTGATCGTGGTGTGTATCGGGGCGATCGTGTCGGTGACGATGCACATCGGCTGCGTCGATGCGGCCAGGGAGGCAGCTCGGTTGGCGGCCAGAGGGGATGCGGACCGGGCTGTGTCTGTGGGGGAGAGGGTTGCGCCGGAGGGGGCTCTGGTCACGGTGACCGAGGATGGGGAGTTCTTCGTCGCGCGGGTGGAGGTGGCGAGCCCGCTGCCGGGATTGACGTTGTCTGCGGAGGCGGTTGCTGCTGCGGAACCGGTTGCAGTGGAATGAGGCTCGCATTCCGGAGTGCGCTGCGTGACGACGAGGGCGGCGCGACGGTGTTGGCGGCGCTGGCGATGTCGGCGTTGATCGCTGTCGTGGTGATGGTGATGCACGTCGGCTCGGCGGTGGGTGCTCGTCATCAGGCGCAGTCGGCGGCCGATCTCGCTGCGTTGGCCGGGGCAGGGGCGCTGGACCGTGGGGTGGCCGATGCGTGCGAGTCGGCGCGTTCAGTAGCGAGCAGAATGGGGACTCAGTTGCGGGAGTGCACGATCGACGAGTGGGACGTGATCGTGACGGTGGGGCAGCCGGTGTTCCTCGGTCGCTTCGGAATGTCCGACGCCATCGCCTCGGCAAGGGCGGGGCCGGGGTGAGGGTGAGGGCCCACCCGTCCGCCCGAATCCGCAAACGCGCGCGCGTTTGCCAGGTGCGCACGAAATCGCCTCGTTTGGCCGGCGATTTCGCGAGCGTTCAGCGAATGCGCGCGCGTTTGCGTCGAAACCCGGCCTCGAACCCGGCCTCGAACCCGCACCCCGCACCCGTGGCCGAAATTCGCGCCACGGGTTCGGCGGTCCGAGACGGCCCGGCTGCAGCGGTCAGTGTGTCGTGACTGTGCGTGCCTCGGACTGCAGAGGGGCGAGCCGGGTGAGCTGGGTGACGTGCTCCGGTGTGAGCTCTGCAATCGAATTGACCTGCAGCAGTTGCATGGTGCGCACTATCTCTTCGCGCAGTATCTCGATCATGCGGTCGACGCCCTCGCGACCCCCGGCCATCAGGCCGTACAGGTACGCCCGGCCGACGAGGGTGAACGATGCTCCCATCGCGATCGAGGCGACGATGTCGGCACCGTGCATGATTCCCGTGTCGACTGCCACTTCGAAGTCGGAGCCGACCTCGCGCACGACCTGAGGCAGCAGATGGAAGGGAACGGGAGCCCGATCGAGTTGTCGGCCTCCATGATTGGACAGGATGATCCCGTCGACTCCCAGTTCGGCCAAACGGACCGAATCGGCTACCGATTGAACACCTTTGACAACCAGCTTGCCGGGCCAGATCTCCCGGATGACGTCGAGATCCTCGAATGAGATCGACGGATCCATCGCCGAGTTGAGCAGTTCTCCGACCGTGCCGCCGGTCGAAGACAGCGATGCGAACTCGAGCTTGGCCGTCGTGAGGAAATCCCACCACCACCAGGGCCGCGGAATGGCGTTGGCGATCGTCGACGCGGTCAGTTGCGGCGGGATGGAGAACCCGTTGCGCTTGTCCCGCAGGCGTGACCCGGCGACCGGTGTGTCGACCGTGAACAGGAGGGTGTCGAAGCCTGCCTTCGCGGCGCGTTCGACCAGCCCGAACGAGATGTCGCGGTTGCGCATGACGTAGAGCTGGAACCAGTTTCGCCCATTCGGGTTGGTGGCCTTGACGTCCTCGATCGACGTGGTGCCCAGGGTCGAGAGGCAGAACGGGATTCCGGCAGCTCCGGCTGCGGCAGAACCGGCGTATTCGCCCTCGGTCTGCATCAGTCGAGTGAATCCCGTCGGGGCGATGCCGAACGGGAGCGCGGACGGCCCGCCGAAGACCGAAGTCGAGGTGTCGACGTGGGAGACGTCCCGCAGGATCGAAGGGTGGAATTCCACGTCGCGGAAGGCCTGACGAGCCCGCGAGAGCGAGATCTCGGCGTCGGCGGCACCGTCGGTGTAGTCGAATGCCGCGCGCGGGGTGCGTCGACGGGCGATGGTGCGGAGATCGTCGATGGTGAGTGCGGCATTCAGGCGTCGTCGACGCAGATTCAGATCCGGTTTCTTGAACGAGAGGACCTCGCGCAGGTCGGTAGCTTTGGGTATCTGCCGGGTGATGGGCATGTCACGTTCTCGATTCTGTGGGCTGATCCTCTTCCCACCACACCACCCGAGGTGTCGGCAGCGACGGGCAGGGTCCACCGACGACACCCGAAAACACGAAACCCGAAATGAGGACCAAAGTAACTAGTGGCAGCGGCCAGGCCGGCGTCATCGTGGACAGAAGAGACGTCCGCGTCTTCGTGGCCGCCTGACCCGACACTTTCTCGAAAGGTGTGAGAGCGCCATGAACGCTGTGCATGCGAAGTCGACGCAGGGGGCCCGTGGTCACCGCATCGCGCCGACTCCATTCGTCGGAATCGCCGTCGTGATCGCCTACATCGTCGTTGTTGCGGGCATGCAGTTCGCCTCGGGGATCGATTACGGCGATTGGTTCGCCACCACCGACAATGTGTACCGAACCGCGGTCATTCCACTGTTGGTGGGATCCATTCTTCTCGTGGCGTTTCTCTACTGGGCGCGATGGGACTCGATATGGCGGGACTCGGTGCGGCTACCCATGTCGATCGTTCTCTGGGTGCCGCCGATTCTGTTCGGTCTTGCCATCGTCCCGCGGTTGATCGCTGTCGACTGGGCGGTGATCGGCGCAGACCTGATCGTGGCCGTGGCTCTGACGGCGGTGCTCGTCGGATTCGCCGAGGAGGTGCTGTTTCGGGGAATCTTCCTGCGCAGCATGCGAAGCGGCGACCGGCCGGAGGCCTGGTGTGCGGTGTGGACAGCGGTTGCGTTCGGTCTGTTCCACATTCCGAACATCTTCATGGGACAGGGACCGTCCGGCATCTTCCAGGTTGTGCTGGCGACGTTCAGTGGCTTCGTCCTCTACCTGTTCCGGCGTGGGTTCGGGCTGATCGTCGTCGCGATGTTCTTCCACGGACTGTGGGACTTCTCGGTGTTCCTCGACGGAGACTTCGGCGAGGGCGTACTACACGACCTGAGCCTGCCTGCGCTTCTGCTCGTCGTCATCGCGACAGCTGTCGCTGCTGTGGTCATCGTCAAACGTGAACGCGCGGTTGTGCGGTGAACCCTGGCTCATGGTTCGCGAGTGATGGCCGCCAAGACAGCGGTCAACACTCGAACAGCACCGTCCTTGTCCAAGGGATCGTTGCCGTTTCCGCATTTGGGTGATTGCACGCAGGACGGGCAACCGGTTTGGCATTCGCACGAGACGATGGCGTCTTTCGTGGCCGCGAGCCAATCGGCGATGGCCACGTGACCGCGGTCTGCGAAGCCTGCTCCGCCGTCGTATCCGTCGTAGACGAAGACGGTCGGTAGGCCCGTATCGGGGTGCAGTGCCGTCGACACTCCGCCGATGTCCCAGCGATCGCACGTCGCCACCAGGGGCAGCAGTCCGATGGCGGCGTGTTCTGCGGCGTGCAGCGATCCGGGGAATCGTTCGTACGGAACTCCGCTGTGCTCGAGCAACTCCGGGGTGATGGTGTACATGACGGCTCGGGTGTCGAGTGTCTGTGCGGGCATGTCGAGTTCGATGGAATCGAGAACCTCGCCCGAGAGGAGGCGTCGGAGATAGCCGACAACCTGATGAGTGACGTTCACCTGCACCAGTGCGACGCGTACCTCGCCGTAGTCGACGGATTCGTGTACCGCGGTGATCGAGATGTCGGTGATCTCGCGCGCGGAGGTGTTCCACTCGGGCTGCTCCGCGTGGACCAGTGCGAGACCGGCATCGAGATCGAGTTCGTCGACCACGAACGACTCACCCTGGTGAATGTGGACGGCACCCGGGTGGGCGGTGGCGGGAGCGCGGCCGCCGTCGACGGTGCCCAGCATGCGGCCGGACTCGCCGTCGACGATGGCCACCTGCACCCCGGTGCCGCCGCGAATGTTCACCGCACCGTGCGGCGAGAGCTGCTGGCCCTCGGGCGTGATGAACCACCCGTGCGGACGCTTGCGCACGTAGCCTTTCAGCTCGAGCTCTTCGAGAACCGATTCCGCGTTCAGCTCCTCGGCTTCGACGAGGGTGATCGGCAGTTCGACTGCAGCGCACAGTAACTGCGGAGCCAGGATGTACGGGTTCGTGGGGTCGGTGACGGTGGCCTCGACGGGCTTGTCCAACAGTGCCGCCGGGTGATGCACCAGATAGGTGTCGAGCGGGTCGTCGCGCGCCACGAGCACCAGCAGGGAGCCCTCCCCGCGTCGTCCGGCCCGGCCGCCCTGCTGCCAGAACGACGCGACGGTACCGGGGAAGCCGGCGACGATCACCGCGTCCAAACCGGCGATGTCGACGCCCAATTCGAGCGCATTGGTCGTGGCGACGCCCAACAGGGTGCCGTCGGACAGATCGGATTCGAGTTTGCGCCGATCCTCGGCCAAATACCCTGCGCGATAGGCGGCGACGCGTCGTACCAATTGCGGATCGACGTCGGCGAGAATTCTCTGAGTACCCAGCGCGGTCACCTCGGCTCCGCGTCTGGACCGCACGAATGCCAGAGTGCGCGCGCCCTCCACCAGTAGGTCGGCCATGATGCGCGACGCTTCCGCGCCGGCGGATTTCCTTACCGGAGCTCCGTTTTCGCCGGTGATCTCCTTGAGCAGCGGTGGTTCCCACAGGGCGACGGTGCGGGCTCCGTGCGGGGATCCGTCTTCGGTGACCTCCGCGCACGGTGCTCCGATGAGGCGGCTTGCGGCCCGCCCCGGTTCGGAGGTCGTCGCACTGGCGAGAACGAATACCGGCGATGCTCCGTACCGTGCGCACAGGCGTCGCAACCGGCGTAGTACCAACGCGACATTGGATCCGAAAACGCCACGGTAGTAGTGGCATTCGTCGACCACCACGTAGCGGAGGTTGCGGAGAAATCTCGACCACCGCTCGTGCGAGCCGAGGATGCCGAGATGCAGCATGTCGGGATTGGTGAAGATCCATCGTGCGTTGGCTCGGGCCCACTGGCGAATCTCGATCGGCGTGTCGCCGTCGTACGCGCTGGGGAATACCTCGGCGAGTTCGTCTGATGCCGAACGCAACTCGTCGGTGATCGAGATCGTGGTGCGCAGCTGATCGGCACCGAGGGCCTTGGTGGGAGCCAGGTACAGCGCGGTTGCCCGGGCATCGGCGGACAGGGTCGTGAGAATGGGGAGTTGGTACGCCAGCGATTTGCCCGACGCGGTGCTGGTCGAAAGCACAACATGATTGCCCTCGGCGGCGAGTGTTGCCGCACGTGCCTGATGCGTCCACGGTTGTGCGATCCCACGAGAGGTGATCACCTGCACCACTTCCGGGCCCACCCACGACGGCCAGGAGGCGAACTGCGAGGCCCGTGCCGGCAGTTCGGCGACGTGGGTCAACGGGCTCTCGCTCGCGGGCGATCCCGCCAACACTCGATCCAGCAACCGCTGCCCGTAGCTCCCGACATCCGCACCGCCGTGCGGATGGTTCTCGCTCACTGCCGGTCTCCATGCATTCGTTCGATCTACAAGTGCCGTCGGGCTCTTCGCGACCTGGGATCCTCATGCTAGCGCGGACCCTGCTGGGCTCCTTCGTGCCCTGGTGGAAGCGGCTATTCACCTGTCGGAGGTTGTCCGTTTCGACAACACGGACAAAATGTTCGAAAACGGTCGACTTTCGACTGTTGCGAACGCGGATCTCATGGTTCACTTGACCCGGTCGCAGCTTCTGTGTTCGTTCTACGCTCGCAGGATCTATCGTTGCGGGCGCGGTACTGGAAGAGCTCGTCCGTCAGGGGGAATCCTGAGGGGGATTCAGGAAAGTGCAGCGGTCGGAACCGGCCCGATGGACCGAAAGTGCGCTCCATCGAATCCGGTGTTAGAAAGAGAAGGAAAAGCATGGCTCAGGGAACTGTGAAGTGGTTCAACGCCGAAAAGGGCTTTGGATTCATCGCACCAGAAGACGGCTCGGCTGACGTCTTCGTCCATTACTCCGAGATTCAGGGCAGCGGCTTCCGCACCCTCGAGGAGAACCAGCGCGTCGAGTTCGAGGTCGGCCAGGGCACCAAGGGTCCTCAGGCAACGGGCGTTCGCGCAGTCTGATTCTCTTCTTTTCGGAGTCGAGAACCGTCATCCCCCTTTTCCAACGGTCGTACAAGGCCGATGGAAAAGGGGGATGTTTCGTTTCCGCGAACCACCGGGGAGCGCCGAAAGCCGTGAGCGCGGGCGTCGATGTCCTAATGTCCATGCTGTGAACCAGCTGTCCTTCTTCTCCGCCGAGTCGTTGCCGCCCGCGGTGACCGATCTCAGTGGGCTGCTGGCTGCCACCGGCCATGTCGTCACCTCCGCGGGTGCGGCCCGAATTTCCGTCGTCGTCGACGCTCAATGGCGCGCGGATGCCATCGCCGAACTCATCGAGCAATGTGGTCTGACGCCGGAGCTCGGTCGATCGGAAGAGGACAGGCCACTGGTGCGCACCGCGTCGGTGCCCGAACTGTCCGCGTTGGCGTCTCTGTGGACCAAGGGCGCTGTCAAGGCCGTCCCGCCCGGTTGGGTGCCCGGCTCCCGCGAACTGCGCGCCTGGGTGCTCGCGTCGGGTCGTCCCGAGGCAGAGGGAGAGCGGTACGTGCTGGGTCTCGATCCGCATGCGCCGGAGACTCACGCAGTCCTCGCTCAGTCCCTGATGCGCGCGGGCATCGCGCCGACGCTCATCGGCACTCGTGGGTCCAATCCGGGCCTGCGAATCACCGGTCGACGCCGGCTGCTGCGGCTCACCGAGAACGTCGGCGAGGCTCCACAGAACGTGGACGCACGTACCAATTGGCCCCACGCCGAGTAGGCCGATCTGTGACTGATCTGCGAGTATTTGGCCGACGTATGTCAGTCTGTTAGTAGTGGGACAGGCAAATCTGCCTGTGAAAACGCACTAGGGAAGGTTCGGCAGCAAGGTGGCAGCACGTAACAACGGCACGGGGGACAGCTCCGCCGAGCCACGTCGTCTGGTCATCGTCGAGTCTCCGACCAAGGCAAAGAAGATCGCCCCGTACCTCGGGAGCAACTACGTCGTCGAGGCCTCCGTCGGCCACATTCGCGACCTTCCCCGCGGTGCCGCGGACGTTCCCGCCAAGTACAAGGGCGAGCCCTGGGCGCGTCTCGGCGTGGACGTCGACCACGACTTCGAGGCCCTGTACGTCGTCTCGCCCGAGAAGAAGGGCAAGGTCGCAGAGCTGAAAAGCCTGCTCAAGGACGCCGACGAGCTCTATCTCGCCACTGACCCCGACCGCGAGGGTGAGGCCATCGCCTGGCATCTCCTCGAGACCCTGAACCCCAAGATCCCTGTTCGACGCATGGTCTTCCACGAGATCACCAAGCCGGCCATCCTCGCCGCTGCGGCCGATACCCGCGACCTGGACCAAGACCTCGTCGATGCCCAGGAGACCCGTCGTATCCTCGACCGTCTCTACGGCTACGAGGTCAGCCCGGTGCTGTGGAAGAAGGTCATGCCGAAGCTCTCGGCAGGCCGAGTGCAGTCCGTCGCCACCCGCATCGTCGTCCAGCGTGAGCGCGAGCGGATGGCCTTCCGCAGTGCCGAGTACTGGGACATCTCCGCCACGCTCGACGCCGGAGCCGACGCCACGCCGCGCAGTTTCGGTGCCCGTCTGGTCAATGTCGACGGCAATCGCGTCGCCGCCGGTCGCGACTTCGGGGCCGACGGCAAGCTCAAGTCCGATGCGGTGACCGTCCTCGACGAACCGCGTGCCCGACGCCTCGCCGAGGCTCTCGAAGGTGTCGACCTGACGGTCGCGTCCGCCGAGGACAAGCCCTACACCCGCAAGCCGTACCCGCCGTTCATGACGTCGACGCTGCAGCAGGAAGCCGCCCGCAAGTTGCGCTTCAGCTCCGAGCGCACCATGCGTGTTGCGCAGCGACTGTACGAGAACGGCTACATCACCTACATGCGTACCGACTCGACGACGCTGTCCGCGTCGGCGATCTCGGCGGCGCGCACCCAGGCGACCGAGCTCTACGGACCGGAGTACGTCCACCCGTCGCCGCGTCAGTACACCCGCAAGGTCAAGAACGCGCAGGAGGCCCACGAGGCCATCCGCCCGTCCGGTGACGTCTTCCAGACGCCCGGTCAGTTGCACTCGGCCCTGCAGACCGACGAATTCCGCCTCTACGAGCTGATCTGGCAGCGCACGGTCGCGTCGCAGATGGCCGACGTTCGCGGCACCACGCTGACACTGCGCATCACCGGAACCGCCGGAACCGGCGAGGAGTGCACGTTCTCCGCATCGGGTCGCACCATCACGTTCGCCGGCTTCCTCAAGGCCTACGTGGAGAGCGTCGACGATCAGGCCGGCGGACAGTCCGACGACGCCGAATCTCGTTTGCCCGCACTGGTCCAGGGCCAGGCCGTCACCGCGACCCAGCTCGATCCCGACGGTCACACCACCAACCCGCCTGCACGATTCACCGAGGCGTCGCTCATCAAGACGCTCGAGGAATTGGGCATCGGTCGACCATCGACGTACTCGTCGATCATCAAGACCATTCTCGACCGCGGTTACGTCTACAAGCGCGGCAGTGCGCTGGTGCCGTCGTGGGTGGCGTTCTCGGTGGTTGCGTTGCTGGAGGCGCACTTCGGGCGTCTGGTGGACTTCGACTTCACCGCAGGTATGGAGGACGACCTCGACGCCATCGCGGGAGGCCGTGAGCGACGAGGCAATTGGCTGCAGAGCTTCTACTTCGGCGGTGAGACCGGTGCCGAGGGTTCGGTGGCTCGCTCGGGTGGCCTGAAGAAGATGGTCGGCCAGAACCTCGAAGAGATCGATGCCCGCACCATCAACTCCATTCGGCTGTTCGACGACTCCGAGGGTCGCGAAATCCATGTGCGCGTAGGCCGTTACGGTCCGTATCTCGAGCGCATGGTGAAGAACGACGACGATCCCGACGGCGATCCGATCAGCCAGCGCGCCAACCTGCCCGACGATCTTCCGCCGGACGAGTTGACGATCGACTTCGCCGAAAAGCTGTTCGCCACACCGCAAGAGGGACGCAAGCTCGGTGTGGATCCGCTGACCGGTCACGACATCGTCGCCAAGGAAGGCCGTTTCGGCCCGTACGTCACCGAGATCCTGCCCGAGCTGGAACCCGAGCCGACGCCGCCTCAGCCCGACATCGTGCCGATCCCGTCCGGCAACGACGGTGACGGTGGCGGAGGCGTCAAGACCGCGGTGAAGAAGGCGGCGGCCAAGAAAGCTCCGGCCAAGAAGGCGGCTGCCAAGAAGGCGACCGGCCCCAAGCCGCGCACCGGTTCTCTGCTCAAGTCCATGGATCTGGCGACCATCACGCTCGAGGATGCGCTCAAGCTGCTCTCGCTGCCCCGCGTCGTCGGAGTCGATCCGGAGTCGAAGGAAGAGATCCTCGCGCAGAACGGTCGCTACGGCCCGTACCTGAAGAAGGGCACCGATTCTCGGTCGCTGGCCGACGAGGATCAGATGTTCACCGTCACGCTGGAAGAGGCGCTGAAGATCTACGCCGAGCCCAAGCGTCGGGGTCGTCAGGGTGAAGCCAAGCCGCCGTTGCGTGAGATGGGCGTCGACCCGATCAGTGAGAAGCCGATGGTGATCAAGGACGGTCGCTTCGGGCCGTACGTCACCGACGGCGAGACCAACGCCAGCCTGCGCAAGGACGACGACGTCGAGTCCATCACCGACGATCGTGCGTCGGAGTTGTTGGCGGACAGGCGTGCTCGCGGACCGGTGAAGAAGAAGGCACCGGCCAAGAAGGCGGCTGCCAAGAAGGCTCCGGCGAAGAAGGCCGCAGCGAAGAAGGCTCCGGCGAAGAAGGCCGCTGCCAAGAAGACGGCCACCAAGACGACGACGAAGGCGGCTGCGAAGAAGGCGCCGGCGAAGAAGACCGAGAGCGAATAGCCCGCGAGCTCGAAGTTATGGACGGGATTTCGGTCGAATGCGTCCATAACTTCGAGTTCGGCGATTCTCGGACGCGCGAGCCGTACCTGCCCGCGCCGGGGTAGTCGGTCCCAACCGTTAGGGTTGCGTGCATGGCGGGTGTGTTCGATCGATTGGTCGGTCAGGAAGATGTCGAGGCCGATCTGACGGCCGCGGCGGTGGCTGCTCGCACCGGCGTCGACTCGTCGGCGATGACGCATTCCTGGCTGTTCACCGGCCCTCCCGGATCCGGACGTTCCATCGCCGCCCTGTGCTTCGCCGCGGCATTGCAGTGCACCACCGAGGGCGTTCCGGGGTGCGGGCACTGTCAGGCGTGCTCGACGACCATGGCCGGTACCCACGGGGATGTGCGACGCGTCGTGCCCGAGGGATTGAGCATCAGCACCAAGGAGATGCGCGACATCGTCTCCATCGCCTCGCGTCGACCCAGCACCGGGTTGTGGCAGGTGGTGGTGGTCGAGGACGCCGATCGGCTCACCGAGGGTGCCGGAAACGTGTTGCTGAAGGTCGTCGAGGAGCCGCCTGCCAAGACGGTGTTCCTGCTGTGTGCGCCGTCGGTCGATCCGCAGGACATCTCGGTGACTCTGCGCTCGCGGTGCCGTCACGTCTCGCTGGTCACGCCCACGGTGCCGGCGATCGCGCAGGTGCTGCAGACCCGCGACAAGCTAGACGCCGAGACTGCGGAGTGGGCCGCGTCGATCAGCGGCGGCCACGTGGGCAGAGCACGTCGTCTCGCCACCGACGAGGATGCGCGAGCGCGTCGCAAACGTGCACTGGCTCTGGCGTCGGCTGCAGCTCGGCCCAACCAGGCGTACCTCGCGGCCGAGGAGTTGGTGAAGGCCGCCGAGGACGAGGCCAAGGAGATGAGTGCCTCCCGCGACGAGGCTGAGACCGAGGAATTGCGGACGGCTCTGGGTGCGGGCGGTACCGGCAAGGGTGCCGCGGGTGCGCTGCGCGGCTCGGCCGGGGTGCTCAAGGATCTCGAGAAGCGGCAGAAGTCGCGTGCCACCAGGACCGGTCGTGATTCACTCGATCGCGCGCTGATGGATCTGGTCGGCCTGTATCGAGATGCGCTCGCGCGCTCGTACGGATCGACCGCGACCGCCACTCACCCCGACATGGCCGAGCAGGCCGAGCGCATGGCAAGAGCCGTCTCGCCCGAGGCGCTGCTGAAGAGTATCGAGGCGATCCTCGAATGCCGAGAGTCGTTGGCGGTCAACGCAAAACCGAAGTTCGCCATCTATGCGTTGGTCGGGACGCTGGGCGACGTGCTGCGTTAGTCCTGCGCTTTCTTCCGCGCCCGCGAAGCCCGAAGATTGGCAACGTTGCCGCAGGTCTTCACGTCGTGCCAGACGCCACTGTTGTTGCGGGAGCGGTCGTAGAAGGCGGATCCGCACGCCTCGTTCTTGCATCGCTTGAGTCGACGCCACGTGTCCGCCTGTTGTGCGAGAAGCACTTCGGACCAGATCTGCGACACGATGTAGTCGGCGCCGATGCCGGTGGGCGAGAGTCGGACGGTGCCGTCGGTGCCCGGAACGAGCTCGACCGGAACAGCCGGCCGTGCAGCCATGTCGCCTGCAATGGCAGCTTCCACATCGGATCGCAACATCCGTAGCGCGGCTGCGTCCTCGTCCGACAGCGGCATCTCCCAGGTCGTGGACGCTGACTTGCCGTCTGCGATGAGGTCGGGCAGGTCGTACGCGTCGATGGCGCGCGTGTTGAGCAGATTCTGAACCACCTGCAAGCCGTCGGGTGCCGGCGCGAGGCGGAAGCGCTCCGTCGGAGACTGTGACATATGTGAACCCTATTTGACTATGTCGCACTGGTCAACTAGGAATGACAGAATCAAAAGCATTTGACCTCTGTCTCGAAAGGTGACGGCCATGGTGTCGATTCAAGGAGCAACAGTGTTGGTGACCGGCGGTCAGCGCGGTCTGGGCAAAGCGACGGTCGACGCGTTGCTCGAACGTGGGGCCGGGAAGGTCTACGCGACGGCGAGGAGCCCGCGCGGAGTCTCCGATCCTCGGGTGGTGCCGGTTGCCCTCGATGTCGCCGACGCCGATTCCATTGCAGCGCTTGGTGATATCGCGTCCGACGTGTCGATCGTCTTCAACAACGCAGGCGCTCCCGGGACGACACCTCTGCTGACGACCTCGATCGACGACATCCGCGCGGTGTTCGAGACCAACGTGTTCGGCGCGCTGCGAATCGCTCAGGAATTCGCGCCGATCCTGAAGTCCAACGGGGGCGGCGCGCTCGTCGACATCCACTCGGTGCTGTCCTGGCTCGGCGGCGCAGGCGCGTACGGGGCGTCCAAGGCGGCGATCTGGTCGGTCACCAACTCGCTGCGGCTCGAGCTCGCACCGCAGGGAACCCTCGTCGTCGGGGTGCATCTGGGATACACCGACACCGACATGATCGCCGAGCTGAACGTGCCGAAGAACGACCCACGCGATGTGGTGCGCCAGGTGCTCGACGCCGTCGAGGCCGGCGAGACCGAAGTGCTGGCCGACGACCTGACCAGGCACGTCAAGTCGATCCTGAGCGGGCCGGCAGAGGGACTCGGGCTCGCAGGCTGATCGCAAGAGGAGGCGATTTTCGTTTCGACGTGATGCTCCGTTAGACTCACCAACGCCGAAAGGCACGCCGCCTTAGCTCAGTCGGTAGAGCATTTCACTCGTAATGAAAAGGTCGAGAGTTCGATTCTCTCAGGCGGCTCACGTTTCCACCGTCCCCGTCCGGTCCATCCGGGCGGGGACTTTTGCGTCCGGTGAGGATGTAGACCAGATCGAGCTCGAGGTATTCGCAGATCGCCGTGTACTCGGTGAGGGTGAAGGGGACCGCTCCCGAGAGTCGACGGTTGAGCTTCTGCTGGATCATGCCGACCGCGGTTGCGATCTGCGTCTGTGATGGCCGGAACTTCATGCCGGCGATCGACTGACGAATGCGACGGGCGGCTGCCTCGTCGGGGGTTTCGTCGCCCGCGATATCGATGATCTCGATCGATGTGGTCATGAATTTAAGATACCTGGTGTGCGTGTAAAGAGCTAGTCAGCGCGTCAAGATCGCTACTGGCAAGGTCGATTATCGGTAAACGACACGAATCCCACGCTTGTCAGTAACACGCATCACGTGTAGAAACACTCATATGCAACCGAACCAACACGCTCAGGCGGTAGCAAGACGGGTACGCGAAATCTCCCGCGCCAACCGCACACCACAAGCCGCCCTCGCCGAAGCCCTCGGCATCACCCAACAGAACATCTCACAACGACTCCTCGGCCGCGTCGAGTTCACCATCTCCGAACTCCACACCATCTCCGCCACCCTCGGATGCACCCTCGCCGAGCTGCTCGAAGACCAACCCGAATCGCAGATCCCCGCATGATGCGCCGCATCCCCGCCGAGTTCCGATTCCACGTCGTCTTCGCCGCCGCAATGCTCGGCGCACTCATCGGCTCGCCGGCCCTCGGCTACTTTCTCGGCCCCCACTAGACCCGCCCCGACGCTGCCGCCAGGCGGGAAGGCCTAGGCAAGGCGCGGACCGGGGCGCAACGGCGGCGGGAGCGCACCACCGCCAGAGCCACATCGGCTCGATGGTTCGCGGCTCCCGCCGCCCACAAACCCCCACCAAAAAAGACAGGCCCGCGAGTACCAGTCGCGAGCCCGTCACCCACCCGAAGGAGATAACAGTGACCAGCATAAACCCACTACGCGACTCAGCCGAGTTGCTTGAGGCCATCGCGATCGGATCAGTGAAACTCGCCTCCCGAGTCTCAACCGAATCCCCCTCCGCCGCACCCGACTCACGGCAGGCGCTCACGCGGACCAACCGGCTCATGGAACGCCGCAACTGGATCGACGACGCCACCCAGACCGCGCAGCTCGCCGCGGCCCTCCACTCACTCGCAGACCGCGCCGACAAGGCGGTGGACGCGGAGCCTGTCGAGATCGACCGCGGCGAAATCCTCGCGTCCGCCGTCTCCGACGCAGCCGCCGAATACTCCGAGCGACTCACTCGCATACAGGATTTCGTATTCGGGTTCAAAAACGTCCCCCACGCCGAACAGTGGTGGCAGTCCATCGGCGTCCCGATCGTGAAGATGGCGGCAGGGGAGAAGCTGTGACCCGGCTGCAGCGTGCACACGAATGGTTTTGGGCGATCGTGTGTGGCGCATTCCTCGGAGCCATCGTCTACTACGCGTCCGTGGTGCCGGTGTGAGCGCCGTAGCGGAGATCGTCCGCAAACTCGCCGACGCCCTCGGTGCGATCGAGTCACCACCGAACTACGGGCCGTGGCGCGTCGTCTCCGCGGACCGGTGGGAACAATCCGCCGGCCAAGGATGGGCAACCGGCTACATCGAGATCATCGCGCCCGACGACGGAGAGTTCTCGCCCGCCGAGCAGCTGTATTTCGCGGCCGAGCCCGACAAGATTCCGGCACCGGAATTCGATACCGGCATGGCCGCCGATCACGCCCGGGACCTCGCTATTGATCGCGAGGTGCTGTCGTGACCGCGAGCCCCAACCCGAAGTGGAACAGCCCCGAGATGGCGGACCTCCGTCGCGCAGGTCTGGCACGCGAGAAGGCCGCACGGATTGAGGCGTATCGCGAGATGCGTTCCGCTGGAATGAGTCACAAGCGGATTGCCGAGATTCAAGGCGTCCGGTTCGACTCCCTCATGCGTTGGCTGAACCGGAACGGCGTCTACATTCCCGAGCCGCTCGAGCGGGCCACGTATCGGCGGCTCGACGAACTCATCGCATCCGGCCAGGAGTTCACTGCCCGGGATCTTCCCGACGATGCGCCGAGGTCGTCGCATACGGCGGCCGTACTCCGTGCATGGCACAACGGCCGCATCGAACGGGTCGGCACCGTCATGTGCCGCTACGGCGGCGGCGGGAAGCGCATCTACGTCTATCGAGCTACAGCACAGGAGGATTCGCAGTGTCTACGTACAGCGTGAAGGTCCGCTACGACACCGGGACCGTCGTCGACACGATCACCGGTGAAGTCGAATCCGGACCCGGGTCCAGCCAGTTGGGTGCGCAGTTCCTCGCAGTACGCCTGCCCTCGGGTGCCACCGAGCACATCGCGATCCACCGGATCTATTCGATCGAGGAACTCAAGCCGGCACCAACTGTTCTCCGAAAGCCCGCTCCACCCACCGGCAAGGCCGACCTCGACAGCTACCAGTGGGTGGCAGGAGATCCACGCCCGGTCGGAGCACCCGAAGTGTGGGACCGCAACGGTGACCGCTGGGACCTCGACGAAGGCAACGGCCTCTACCACTCGGAGGGTCACCAGTTCCCCGAACCGTGGGATGCACTCCTCGAGCACTACGGCCCCGTCACCAACAGGTTCCGCGCATGAGCGGGTTCACGTCCGACGTCGTCACAGCACCCGGCGTCTACAAGGGCATCTCCGATATCGAGTACCACTCCGACCGATCCACCCTGTCATCGTCAGGCGCTCGCCGGCTCCTGGCTCCGTCGACGCCGGCGGAATTCAAGTGGGGGCAAGACCACCCGCAGGCACCTAAGACGGAGTACGACGTCGGACACGCCGCGCACACCCTGATTCTGGGGGAGGGTGCGGACATCGTTCGGATCGACGCCGACAAGTGGACGACGAACGCCGTGAAGGAACAGGTCGCCGCAGTCCGGGCCGACGGCAAGCTACCGCTCAAGCCGTCCGATTACGACGACGTCCACGCCATGGCCGAGGCCATCAAGTCGCATCCGATCGCGGCGGCCCTGTTCGCGGACGGTGAGCCGGAACTGTCGATGTACCACCAGGACCCCGAGACCGGTGTGTCGATGCGGACGCGTCCCGACTGGCTCACAGAGACCAACGGCCGCGCCTGCATCGTCGACTACAAGACCTCGACATCAGCCGCACCGGAACACTTCTCGAAGTCCGTCGACGACTACGGCTACCACGTCCAAGACGCCTGGTACTCCGACGCCGCCCGCGCGCTGGGGATCTCCGACAACCCGGACTTTCTGTTCGTCGTCCAATCGAAGACCGCGCCGTACCTCGTCAACGTGTTCGAGCTCGACGAGGAAGCGAAACAGATCGGCCGCGATCTTGTCAGAAGCGGTGTCCGCGCCTACGCCGACTGCACCCGCACCGGGCGGTGGCCGGCGCACCCGATCGACATTCACCGAATCAGCTTGCCGCGCTGGGCGGCAAGCAAGCACCAGATGGAAGGCAGCACCCTGTGACCAGCAACGAAGTCGAAGCATACGAGGCACCCGGCGGAGTACAGATCCTCGGATCGGCCGTCGACACGTCCATCGCGCAGCTCGAGGCGCACGCCCGCGCCATGTCGACCGCCCACAAGTTGGCGTCGGCGATGTGCAACACCGACCTGGTGCCGAAGATGTACAAGGGCAACGCCAGCAACGGCACCGCCGCGATCCTGTACGGAATGGAATTGGGGCTCAACCCGATCCAGTCGCTGCAGAACATTTTCGTCGTGCACGGGACGCCGGCGATTTACGCCCGGACGATGGTCGCGCTCGTGAAGTCGAAGGGCTACAAGGTGTGGACCGTCGAGTCTTCGGACGAGTCGGTGACTGTGTCCGGTCGCGCCCCGGGTGATGAGCATGTGACGACGTCGACGTGGACGATCGAGCGCGCCGTGAAGGCCGGCTACGTCCCGCAGGTCGATCCGAAGACCGGCGAGTTCAAGAAGAACCAGTACGGGAAGCTGATCGGTAACGAGAAGTACCTGACCGATCCGCAGGCCATGCTCTACGCGAAAGCCGCGTCGGAGGTGTCCCGCAAGATCGCACCCGAGGTCCTGCTCGGTCTGTCGCACTCGGCGGAGGACCTGCAGTCCGAGGCCGAGCCGGTGCGCGCCGAATCATCGCGCGTCGTCGACACCGGTGAGAGCTGGAAGGACCGCCTCGGCATCAAGGCGTCGGAGCCCGTCGACATCACCGACCACGCGACCGAGGCAGAACCGGAACCAAAATCGGCGCCGGAATCGGTGAAGGAAGAGCCGGTCAAGGCGGAGCCGAAGAAACGGGCCCCCGCATCGAAGACACAGGCCAAGCCTGCCGAGAAGCCGGAGCCGGCCACCGAGCCTGCCTCGGAAGAGGGCGCGAAACCGGAACCCGAGCAGGTCAAGCCGTCGTACACGATCCCGAAGGACGCGGCCACACCCGAGCAGCTCACCGAGCTCGGCCGGCTCCTCGACGCCGAGGGCGCGACCTCACCCGAGGCGAAGCTCGAGTGGATCAACCAGTCGTTCACCACGGCGTACATCAATGCCCTGCAGGTGACGACGAAGCAGGCCGCGGACGCCATCAAGTACCTGTCCGCACCGGCCGAGGACTGACCCGCCGTGATCTACACCTTCAAAGCGGTCGGCTGCGATGACCACACCGTCGTCGAGCTGGACCTCACGGCCTCCGAGCTCGCGACAGCGTTGCGGATCTCCGACGCACTCAACGCCGAATCGGAGTACGGCTGCCAGCCAAAGCTACGCGTACTCAAAGGCACCATCGCCGACAACGAATGACCCGCGCCAAACCCCAACCACAGGAAAGAGATTCACATGTCAGACCAGCCCATGATCGAGTCCGCCCGCTACCGACTCAGCGGATTGTCCGCGCAGTCGTTCGACGATCCCGCCGGCGTTGGCGAGACGCGCACGTTCACGATCACCGCGACGTGTACATCCAGGAAGGAGGAAGAGCTCAAGTCGGAGGGTAAGCGGTGGGTCCACACGATGCGTCTCGACTCCATCGTTTCCGGTGTCCAGCAGCCGAGTTCCGCGTCCGAGCCGTCACTCTTCGACGGCAACGAAGGCGACGAGATCGCCGACGAGCCAACCGATTCCGACGAGGACCCGGACGACGTACCCGAGCCCACGACATCCGATGTGAGCACCAAGTTCGAGAACCCCTCGTTCTCGTCACAGGACTAGCACCCTCTCCACCCATCCAGCGCGGGCCGCCGCCACTGCCCACACACGTGGCGGCGGCCCGACACCAGAACGGACACACCATGACGAACCCACTCGTATTCCTCGACTGCGAAACCACCGCGCTCCGCAACGGCCTCCCCTGGGAGATCGCAATGATCCGCATCGACGATCTCTCCGATGGAAACCCGGTCAGCAAAATCCGCATGTTCATCCTCGACCCCGACCTGTCCGAGGCAGACCCATTCGCGCTCAACGTCGGCCAGTTTTACCAGCGTCACCCGCAGGCTGCGCACAGTGATGGTGCACTGACCGACGTTTACGACGAGATCGATGCGATGCAGCTCGTCGAGCAGTGGACCCGCTGCGCAACGATCGTCGGAGCAAACCCCGCATTCGACACCGAGGTGCTCGAGCGGCGCATCCGACACCACGGTGGCTGCCCGTCCTGGCATCACCGCCTCGTCGACGTCGAGAACCTCGTCGCCGGCCGCATCCAGCTCCTCGACGAAAACCGCCTCGCAGGACTCAAAGTGTCCGCCGACGTCATGGAAATCCCGTACGCCGACCTCGACCTACACACAGCCATGGGTGACGCCGAGCTCGCGCGCCGCATCTTCGACGAGGTGTTCGCCTGATGCCCGAACTCATCACCATCGTGCAAGCCCGCGGCATCGGCGAAACCCTCAACGGCACAACGATGTGCAGTGTCGTCACCGACCCACTCCCGCGCGACCGATTCCGCGTCGTCAACGTGCGGCACCGCTCCGAGTACGGGCCCGTCCCGGTGATCAATGGGCAGGCGTACAACAGGACCCGCGCCGAAGCCATCCGCCTCGCACTCATCGCAATCGAGCAGGCACCCGGCCCCGTCGTCCTCGTCGGCTACTCCGGTGGCGCAGACGCGATGGGAGACCTCGCCGCCCAGATCGGCCGCGGCGTCCACGGCAACCTTGCCCGCACGAAACTCATTGCCGTCGTGTTGATCGCGGACCCGAAAAACCCGCGAATACTATTCGCCCCGCAGTGGGGCATCGCCGGATCGAGACTCATCCACACCGCCGCCCAGGTCTGGCGCGCCAACGACCCCAACGACGTCATCCCTCTCTGTGACGCCAACAGTCCACTCCGCACCGTCGCTGATCAGACCGACGCCATGTCCCTCGTCGACCTCGCAGGCTGGGGCATCAGCTACCTCGCGAAACTCCGGGCCCGCCAACTCCAAGCCGTCGTCATCAACTGGCGCGACCCCGCATCCGTCCGCTATCTCTACGACCGCGCGATCGAGCAGTTCAACGGCTACCGCAACGGCGAACACGTCAACTACCACCGCCGCATCATGCCCGGCACCGGACGCACCTACACCGCCGAACTCACGCGCAGAATCGCAGGCCTCGCATGACGCTCACCGCCACCGACCTGTTCGCCGGCGCGGGCGGATCATCCGAAGGCCTCGCACAAGCCGGATACAGCATCGAGCTCGTCGCCAACCACTGGCAGACCGCCGTCGACACCCACCAGCTCAACCACCCGAACACCGAACACCGCATCGCGAACCTGTCCGAGACCGACTTCCGCACCTTCCCCCGAACGGACATCGCGTGGATCTCACCGTCGTGTGTCTGGCACGCACGATCCGGCGGCCGCAAGACACCACCGGCCGAAATCGAACGACTCCGCTCCGACGCCGGAGCCATCGACCGCGCAACAGCATTCGCAGTCATCGCCGCCTCCGAGGTGCACCAATACGACGCCGTGCTCGTCGAGAACGTCCCCGAATTCGCCAAATGGTCACTGTTCAACTGGTGGCTCGAGGGAATGCGCGCACTCGGATACCGCCCGCAGATCGTCACCCTGAACGCGAAGGACTTCGGCCTACCGCAACATCGGGAGCGCCTGTTCATCGTGTTCACCCAACGCGGTGACGTCGACCTGACACTCCCGAAAACGGCGCCGGTTTACGCGTCCTCGATCATCGGCCCGGACCTCGGTAAGCCCGTCACGCGGCCGCTGTACGTCTCACCGCAGATCGACCAGATCCAGCACCGGAACGTCACACACCTCGTCACCTACCGCCGCAACGCGAAGGCCCGACGAGCCGACCAGTTCCCGCTCGCCACCGTCACCGCAGGCGGCAACCATCACGGCATCGCGACCCTCACCGACGACGGCCCGTACTTCCGGATGCTCACCAACCGCGAATGCGCCCGCGCGCAGGGATTCCCCGACACCTACCAGTTCGCAGGCAAGGCATCCGACGTCAAGAAACAGATCGGCAACGCAGTCCCGGTCCACGTCGCCAAATGGCTCGGCGAACGAGTCGCACAGCACCTCGACCGAAAGGAGGCTTACCGCAATGCCTCGTGAATTCGCTCGGATCCGCATCAACATCGCGGACGACGAAGACCTCGAATCGCAGCTCCCCGCCGACGCCCAATGGCTGTTCTTCCGCGTCCTCGTCCCCGAACCATCACTCAACTACGCCGGCGTCGGCGACTGGCGACCCAAAAAGCTCCTACGCAAAGCCAACGACATGACAATGGAACGCCTCATGCGGGCCGCCGCCCACCTCGAGCGGCACGACTACGCCCTCTTCGACGACGACATGGAGGAGTTCATGGTGCGGACCCTCATCCGCTCCGACGAACTGTTGAAGAACCCGAAAATGGCTGCGACCGTCGTCCGTGGCTACTCCGAGACAGCCTCGAAGTCGTTGAAGGCCGTCATCGTTTCGGAGATCCAGCAGGCGAAGGAAGAGCACCCGGATTACTCGTCGTGGACGTACAAAGACACGGCTGATGGGCTGTCGAGATTGCTGTCGAAACCGAACCGGAACACCGTCGGTTATGTGGTCAAGTATGCGGACTGGATTACCGATACCGATGTGGTCCCGATTGGTAATCCCGATGCGGTCCCGATAGGTAATCGGATCGCGGTCCAGGACGGCTACCCCTACGCGGTCGAGAACGCCGATCAGGCAAGTAGCGAGATCGGTAATCGAAATCGGTCCCGAACCCCTGTACCTGCACCTGCATACTTACACCAGGCACCCTTAAGTGGTTACTTAAGTACGGAAGGTCACCAGAGCGACGGCTCGGAAACGCCACCCTCCCCGCATTGCTTTCAACATCCCAACGGCACCGAACGAGCCTGCCGAGCGTGCGGTGTCGCGAGAGTGGCCCGCGAGGACTGGTACCGGGCCGTCGCGGACGGAGCCGCGAGAGCTCGATCCACCGAAGCCCGCGATCGCGCCGAGCTCCGCGCCGAAGCGATCGTCGAATGCGAACTCTGCGATGACGACGGATACGCCGGGGGCCGGGTCTGCGATCACGACCCGGACGCCGACGACCGAGCTCGCCGAGGAATCGAACTTGCCCGTGCTGCGCTCGCGAAGACCGACGATGCGTAACCCCGACTTCGATCAGCTCACCGAGAAGCAGCTCGCCGAAACGATCCCGTGCCGCGGATGCGGAGCCCCGAAAGGTGAACCCTGCTTCACGGTCGGCCGCGACGGACAACGCCACCCGCTCACCAACTTCCCCGCCCACCTGACCCGCACCAAACGCGCGCAACGGCTGCAGCGCATGGCCGAAGAGGAGAACCTCACCATGACCGACGACGGACTGTTCCAGCTCGCCGAACCCGAATGGGCCGACGTCCCGGTCAACGACCTCGTCACCCCCGTTCACCGCGGCCGCACGATGGCACTCGAAGGCATCGAAGTGCGGTTCACCGGAACCCACCACGGCGCAGACGACGACGGCCGGTACGTCGTCGTCCACGGCACCGACGCGACCGGGCACTCACGCTCGAAGCAGTTCCGCATCGGCGCGACCGTCGCAGTCAAGGCGAAGCAGTGAGCGTCGTCGTCGGCCTCGATCCGTCCCTCAGAGCCGCAGGAATCGCCCTGATCCGCGATCCCGCGACCGCATCCACCCCCAACGTCCCAAAATTGCTCCACGTCGGCGAGGAAGGCTCAGACGACGTATCGCTGATCGGGCGCGCCACCCGAGTCCGACGGCAACGAGACCGGATCCTCCGGCAACTCCCCGCCGGCGTCACCCTCGTCATGATCGAAGCAATTCCGAAAGTGAACCCCACACCGAAGGCCGCGAGCTACTTCGTCGAACGGGGCGCACTCTGCCTCGAGCTCGCCCACTACCTCGCCGGCAAAGGCATTCCCGTCGTCGACGTCACCGTGGGAACCATCAAACTGTTCGCCACCGGAAACGGCCGAGCCGAGAAACCAGCCGTCATGGCCGCCATGAAAGAACTCTGGCCCGGAGCACCCATCGCCAGCAACGACAACCGCTCGGACGCACTCGCCATCGCCACCATCGGTGCACAACACCTCGGCTGGTACCAACCCGAACTCCCATTCCACTACGCACCGAACATCAACTGGCCGAAAGGACTCCGACGATGATTCCCGAGCTCATCACCGGGGACGACATGAACGCGGAACTGTGCGCATCGGACGGTGTCGGCCACGACTACCGCCCGCATCTCGTGCCTCACCCGACGAATCCTGCACTTGACCGGACGTACCTCCGTTGCGTCTTTTGCCACGCCGTCTCCTGCGGCAACTACGGCGAAACCGACCCCTGCATCGAGCACTACCACCACGAACCCAAGCCACACCGCGCCGCATCTGGCGTCACGTGGCCGATCGGAGGCGACCGACCATGACCAACCCCGAGCAGTCCGTCATCGACTCGATCGACGCACTCATCGACGAACAACTCGACGCCGGCGAACCCGAAATCGGCTACGACTTCGACGACCCCGAATACCCGGAATGTTGGCGCTGCGAATACGACTGGCACGGTCTCCCGCTTCTCGGATGCCCTGGCTCGGCCGTCGAAGGACCAGCAGTTCCGAAATGCGAATGCGGTGCCGACTGGCACATCCAACCCTCGGATGGATACCGACACTGCCCCGGCTCGACCGCACTCGGACCGCACATCACCCCGCAGCAACGCGTCGACCTCCGCGACGAACGCAGAATCAACGAATACCTCTCTGGGCGTCCCGACTACTCCCAACTCCGCGACATGGCGAAACACCGCACGTACGCAGGGCCGCAGGGCGTCCTCGGAGCGTTCTACGCAGGGGAACGCATCCCCGAGCTCGACGAAGACTCCGACTACGCCCACCAGATCTACGAAACACCCTGGACCATCGTCCCCTTCGGCCCAAGCCTGTGGACACTCCCCGAATACCCCTTCGACGACCCATTCGACCCGAGCGTCTGGATGAACCTCAACCCATTCGCGCGCCGAGCTCGACTCGCACAACACTTCCACTCGGTGCCGCAAAGATTCGCAATTGGTGGCGTCGTACCTGCCCGAAGCGAGCAAGACCCCTGGCCCCTCGCACAGCCGCACATCCGATACTGGAACGCGGACATGACCGAATGGAGCTCGAGACCAGACACATTCAGGGACCGCAGCAATCGGATCAACGACGAACTGACTGATTACGCTGCCGAACTCGCCGCAGCGACTCGAACCCGCCCAATCGAAATCCTTGACGGCCCGGTCATCAACCACGACGAACTCCACAGCCCATGGATCGACGCCAGGGTCTTCGACGAGATCAACCCATTACCGGAAACGCTCGCAGCAGTTCGGCGGATCTTCAACGAATGGGCCGAAACCGAGCCAGCCGCATGGTCAATCGAGGTCGGTGACGATGACACCCGCACCCCGCAACAGCGAGCACTCCCCAGGCCGTCCACCACGCCACCCATGTGGAGCGTCAACCCCGCACGAGCCCGTCGAGTCAACACCCGCAGGAGGCACCGATGACCGCCGTCGAATGCGGCCGATGCGGCCGCCCCTCCACAGACCAACTCGACATGTGCACCACCTGCGCACACACCCTCGCCACCGAACTCCGCACCATCCCCGCACTCATCGCAGAACTCACCCTCACCAGCGCCCGACTCGACAAAATGGGCCGAGACCGAGTCGGAGGCAAAGGCACCGAAACACCACTCCCAATCCGCCTCGACCGCAACGGAATGCCCCACGACTCCTCCCTCCTCAACGCCCTCGACCGCTACTTCCGAATCACCGCAACCGCCCTCGCCGACCGCCACAACCTCCGACCCAACCGCCGATACGTCATCGAACTCGTCGACGAACTCCGCGCCGGCCGACGAACCGACAACGCCGCCATCAGCCTCATCCCCGCCACACAAGCCGAAATCGCCGCCGTCTGGCTCTCACACCACCCACACTGGCTCCGCACCCTCACCCGCCCCATCGACACCTACGACCACATCACCGCACTACTCGACAAAGCCCGACGCGCCATCGACCGAATGCCAACCCTCGCCTACCGAGGACCCTGCGCAGAATGCGGCGCGAACATGGCCGCCGAGGAAGAAGCATCACTCGTCGAATGCGGCCGCTGCCACTCCCGATACGACTCCCGCGAAGTCCGAGACGGCCTATTCGATCAAGTCCACGACTGGAACCTCAACCGATACGGCGTCCTCCACCACATCGAACTACTCCTCGACATCAAAGTTCCCGACGGCACATTCCGATCCTGGGCATCCACCAAACGCATCACCCCCAGACAGTGGCTATGGCACGGCGACCGCTACGACTTCTGGATCCACCGCAACGCCGAACCCCTCTACCGAGTCGGAGACGCCATCGACCTCGCCAAACAATGGCGCAAACGCCCAACCAGGCAAATACCCGCACAGCGCGTAAACCATTGACACACAACAAAACACACCCCCACAAAACAAACCCCCCGAACTTGATAAAGCCCTGACCAGCAGTCAACATGGAGCCACCGCTGACGACCCGACCCCAAAAACAAAACCCGGTCCCTCGCCAGCCCCCAAACACCCCGGCTCGGTCAAAGTCACCGACGCATCGGTTCCTCACAGGACACGTCTACCGAAGCGAACGCACGACGGAAACCAAGCAACGAGCACCGCATCGCAGCCACGCCACGCTGCCGAGCCGGGGACCAATCGGTATAACTTTCACCGTCGATGTAACCCCGCACCCCCACCCCGAGGAGCCGGCATGGTCGAACGCGGACAACCACGCAAATGCCAAACCAACGGCTGCCCCAACGGGACACACGACGAAACACAGCTATGCGCCACATGCCGCCGCCTCAACCGCATCCTCAACGAGATCGCAGGCCAGGCCGACGACCAACTCAACCGCGGCACCTTCCAACCCGGCGGCCTCATCACCGCCCCGCCCATCACCCCGAGGAGCGCCACGTGACCGCCACCCCAGACCAACCCATCCACATCACCAACGACGGCATCACCATCGCGGGCCAACCCCTCGAAGCCTGCATCTCCGCAGACGCAGGCATCACCATCGGACCAGCAACAGCAGACGGATTACGCACAGTCGCAATCACATTGCTCGTCGACGAAGACAAGGTCACCTTCGATGACACCTTGATCACAGCAGGAACCCTGGCTACAGGGCAGGTCAAGGTGTGGCCCGAACACCTAGTCGGGTGACCAATGGCGTGGACTAGCGGAGGCCGAAGCCGAACCGGAACCGCACAACACAAACGCTGGGCAAAAGCAGTCCACCGCCACTACGGCTACCAATGCGTCGACTGCGGATACCAAGGCACACCAGGAGCCGGCGACGTCCAAGCCGACCACGACATCCCCGAAGCCGAAGGCGGACCAACCACCCTCGACAACGGACGAACCCGCTGCATCCCCTGCCACAAAGCCAAAACAGCCAGGGAAGCCGCAAAAGGCCGGCAACGACGCCGCAAAAGGCCAGGTCAACCACACCCCGGCGACCCACGAGCGTTCCCCGCCCCACCGCAAGCCCCTGACCAGGCAAAACACCCCCGGGGGTGACCCCCTCCCCCCGGGTACCAGGTCGCACGGAGGGCATAGGGCCTCCCACAGTTGGTGAATAGCACAGCTCTGACCAGGGCGTTAGTTTCACCAGGTTCATTACATCGAGAAGGAGTCAGCGTGGCTGCCGAGACCCGTTCCCCGGATGTTCTTGAGATCACCGAGTTTGAGGACAGCGTTAGGTGGGCGTTCACTTTTCAAGTCACGCGGACCGAGCCGTGCCTCGTGTGTCCGAAGTGTGGGAACCGTTCGGTGTTGCGTCAGTTCGGGACGAGTCCGGCGCTTCCGGGTCGGCAGTTGTGCATCGATCGGTGTTTGCACGCGGATTGCGCCGCGTCGTGAAGGAGTCCGAGCCGTTGCGGGACCTGCTGGTTGCCGGCACGCATCGGGCCGCCCACGAGTTCGCGCACAAGCACCGTCTCGAAAATCCGTTGATCGTCACGACCGGGAGGCAACTCCAAGGTCTCCGATTGTCGAGGTTCCGAGTGCATCTGATCGACATATTCCAGATCGCGGATGGCGACTGGAACTACATCAATCAGGGGTTGAACCACCTCGCCAAGGTCGAGGGCCGGTCCCTGGATTCGTTCTACGGGAATCTCGAATGACATTCGCCTGAAACCGTTTCGGCGGCGTGTCACTCACAACTGAACAGCAGATCGGAGGTGATCGGCATGGCTGTACGTGGACGCAAGCCGAAGCCTGACGGTCAACGCATCAACCATCACGCGCTGAAACACGATTGGACCGACGTCCGCGCCGTCCCGTTTGAGGACGCACCGAAGTTGCCGGCGAAACGGCTCCTCGGGAAGCCGTGGCCGCCGATGACCCGGAAGTGGTGGAAGGCGATCTCGTCGATGCCGCACTGCGTGTTGTGGACGGAGGGGGATTGGCAGTTCGCGATCGATACCGCGTTGATCGTCGCCGAGTTCCATGACGGTGACGTGAAGGCGGCCGGTGAGATGCGGGCTCGCGACAAGCTGCTCGGGACGACGATGGAGAACCGCCGCGATTTGCGGATCCGGTACATCGACCCGGACGCGGCCGAGCCCGCCGCTGTCGATGACGAGGACACCGACGAAGACGGCAACGTGACGCAGATGGCGTCGTACCGTGAAGTCCTCTGACACGATCACCGACACCGATTCCGAACTGCTCCCCGGGTATTGGATAGACCCGTCGGGTGCGTGGCGCACCATTCCGTGGCCGGGTGATCGCTGCAAAGAGTGGAACCATCCGGATCGGCTCGCTGAGCTCCCGGATGTGTCGCTCGGTGTCGAGCTCATCAAGTTCGCCGAGAAGTGGTTCGTCAATCCGACGACTGGTCGGCCGTGGCGGTACACGCCGGGGCAGAAGATGTTCATCATCCTGGCGTACGCGGTCAATGCGGAGACGGGTCGTTGGCTGTATCGGTCGGCGGTCAAACGTGGGTCGAAGGGGACGGGGAAGGACCCGTTCGGCGGCTCGATTTGTCTCCTCGAGCTGATCGGTCCGTCGCAGCCCGGGCGCGACAAAAAGGGTCGCATCGTTGGGATCCGGCACCGGTTGCCGTTGGTGCAGATCGCGGCGAACTCCGAGGCGCAGGCGAAAGACGTTCTGCGGGTTGCGAATGCGATGCTCCCGCAGGCTACGCGTGATCAGTTTCAGCTCGATTGTGGTGAGCAGCGGACGACGGCGGCCGGTGGCGGCAGAATCGAGCTCCTCACGTCGTCGCAGAAGACGGCCGAGGGTGACCCGGCGACGCACATCATGCTCAACGAGTCCCACCACATGACCGAATCGAACGGTGGCTGGGATGTTGCGGCCGTCGCTCGACGAAACGTCGGTAAGTCGCCGGCGGAGCTGCAGGCGCGGGTGTTCGAGTTCACGAACGCGCACCGCATGGGCATGGATTCGGTTGCGGAGCAGTCGTATTTGGCATGGCAGGACCAGCAGCACCCGGACGCGAAACGGCACGACATCTTGTACGACTCGATTGAGGCTCCGCCGTCGACTGATCTGACGGATGACGAGTCGCGGCGAGCGGGGATTGCGGCGGCGTACATGGATGCGCCGTGGTCGGATCTGGATCGTCTCGAGGACGAGATCCTGGACCGGCGTACGACGAACGCTGATGCGATTCGCTTCTACCTGAACGGGTTGGCGGCGGCCGCGGATGCGTGGGTCGATCCTCGGAAGTTCGATGCCCTGGCGCGCGGTGATCTGAAACTCGAACCGAACGATCAGATCTCGATGTTCCTGGACTGCTCGAAGTCCGAAGATGCCACCGGCCTCGTTGCTGTCCGCCTGTCGGATGGTCTGGTGGTCACGCTCGGGAAGTGGGAGAAGCCGCAGGGCTGGAACCCGAAAAAGCAGGGTGTGTATCGGGTTCCGCGCCCGGACGTCGACGGCCGAGTTCGTCAGGCGTTCGACAAGTACCGCGTCGTGTGGTTCGGCGTCGACCCGTCGCCGGCAAAGGACGACGAGGACGATCACCTGTACTGGGCGAACCTGATCGACGAATGGCACCGCGATTTCGCGAAGAAGCTCAAGGTGTGGGCAACGCCTGGCGCACAGGGGCATTCGGTGAAGTACGACATGCGGCTCTCGCAGCGCGGCGGCGTCATCCGGAACCAGCAGTTCACCGATATGGCCGAGCAGGTCGTCGAAATGATCGACCAGGACGGCACTCTCATCCACGACGGCGATTCTCGGCTCCGGACGCACGTCCACAACGCAGTGATGCGCCCGAACAAGTGGGGCGACTCGCTCGGTAAGAAATCTCGCGACTCCGGTGAGCTCGTCGACCTCGCCGTGTGCATGGTCGGTGCACTGCTCGGCCGGAAGCTCGCGCTCAACAGCGGCAAGGTCCGGACCGGTACCGGCAAAGGAAAGGTGGTGGTGCTGGCGTGAAGATCGACGGTCTGGTCCATTCCGAGCAGAACACTCTCGACGAACTGTGGAAGACGTGGCAGCAGAAGCTCGTCCGAAATCAGCTCCGGTCGATGTACTACGACGCGAAGAACCTGATTCGGGATCTCGGGATTGCGATCCCCCCGGATCTGGTGAACCTCGACATGGTGCTCGGGTGGCCGGCGAAGTCCGTCGACGGCCTGTCTCGTCGCTGCAAGCTCGACGGGTTCGTGGTGCCCGGGTTGTCGACGGCCGATCTCGGTATCGACGACATGTGGACGTCGAATCGGATGGCGACGGAGGTGCCGCAGGCGCACACGTCGGCGTTCCTGCATTCGTGCGCGTTCGTGTCGACGACGCTCGGTGATGTGCAGTCCGGTGAGCCGGATGTGATCATTTCGACGCGGTCTGCGATGTACGGGTCGGCGATCTGGGACAAGCGTCGTCGGCAGGTGTCGTCGCATCTGGCGATTATCGAGGCCGACGAGCTGTCCGGTGCACCGTCGGTGATGATCATGTACTTGCCCGATTCGGTTGTGACGATGACGAAGACGTCGACGGGCTGGCGGGTGGATCGCCGGAACCACGCTCTCAAGCGGGTCCCCGTCGAGGTCCTCGCTTACCACCCTCGGCTGGATCGGCCGTTCGGTTCGTCGCGGATCTCGCGTCCGGTGATGACCCTCGCCGACTCGGCGTTGAGAACTGCTGTCCGCATGGAGGTTTCAGCCGAGTTCTACTCCGCTCCGCAGCGCTGGATTATGGGTGCCGACGAGTCCGCGTTCATGGACGCCGACGGCAACCTGAAAACGCAGTGGCAGGCGATCATGGGCCGGATCTGGGCGGTCGGCGCTACCGACGACGGTGACCTGCCGACAGTCGGCGAGTTCTCGCCGGCCTCGCAGCTCCCACACGCCGATCACCTGCGGACGTTGGCGACTCAGTTCTCCGGCGAGACCTCGATCCCCGTCGGTTCTCTCGGTGTTATCCAAGACAATCCGAGCTCGGCCGAGGCGATCCACGCCGCGAAAGAGGACCTGCTGATCGAGGCGGAGTTCGCCGACGACCAGTTCGGTCACGCGTGGACGCGGTCGCTGCTGACTGGTGTGCAGATCCGAGACAACCTGTCGGAGATCCCGACGGCGCTGCGTGCGATGCGCGCGAAGTGGCGGGACCCGGCGACACCGTCCCGTTCCTCGGCTGCCGATGCGGTGTTGAAGACCGTGCAGGCGTTCCCGTGGCTCGCCGAGTCCGAGGTCGCCCTCGAGCAGCTCGGCTGGGACGAGACGACGATCGCCCGCGCGATGGCAGACAAGCGTCGTATGGACGCCCGGTCGATGGTGCGGGAACGGATCACGTCGCGGGCCGCCGAGGCGCAGCAGGACCCGGAGGTCGCGGACCTCGCGAACAGGACGGAGACCGAAACAGATGCCGACGTCGCCTGATGACCGTGTCGTGATCCTCAACGAGGTGAACACACTTGCGGTGGAGGACTTCACCGACATGTGGCGGCGCGCGTCATCGGCGGATCTGTCGTCGGCGGAGTTTCGGTCGACGATCATCGATGCGACTCCGCAGATCATCGACCCGTATGCGGCTGCAGCTGCTGATTACGGTGTCGATTGGTATCAGGAATCGGCGCCGGATTTGGCGTATCAGCCGGTCGCGGGTCCGATGCCAGATCCGGAGAAGATCGCGGGCTCGTCGGAATGGGCGCTCAATGCGCTCGGCGGCGAGGCGCTCGGCCGGTTCGCGGGCGTGGTGCAGAAGGCGATCTTCGACACCGAGCGGGACACGATCGTCGCGAACGTCGAGCAGGAGACGGGCGCTCGGTGGGTTCGGCACGCACGCACCAATGCGTGCGAGTTCTGCCGGATGCTCGCCACCCGCAGTGCTGTGTACACGTCGGAGGCGGCCGCGACGTCGGTCGTCGGCCGTGGCGTCGAAATGTCGGCGTCGGATCGGCGTGCTCGAGCTCGCGGTGAGTCGCGTGGTGATCGTGGCAGGTTCCTCGCCGGTGGCCGCACCACTCGCGGCACCCGACCGCTCGGCGAGACGTACCACGACTACTGCCGGTGCACCTCGCTCGAGGTGCGACCCGGAATGACCTACCTGCCACCGTCATACACCGAGAAGTGGGAGCAGCAGTACATCGACGCCGTGAAGGCGACCGCCGACGGGGGAGCGATCAACCTCAAAGCGGTCCTCGCGCACATGCGGCAATCCGAAAAGGCCGGCAAGGCGGCAGCCGCGACCCGGACAGCTGCGACGGCGGCCGCGAAACAGGCGGAGGAGCTCACGTCCTGGCTCGCAGCGGAACAGGCGTGGGAAGCGACCCGGCTGGTCTCGAAAGCCACTCGCAGCACCCTCGACGCAGCGGCGGCCAGCCTCCCGAAAGGCGCGTCGGGTTGGCGCTCGTTCGAGACCCTGCAACAGTCCGTCAACGGTGAGTACATCGCGTCGACGGAGCTCGCCGGCCATCTCACCACCGTCACCGGTGCGGGCCGAGCGATCCGCTCCGACGTCGCCCGCCGCTTGGACGCGGATACCGAGCTCGTCGAGCTGCGATCACTCGTCGCGAACGCCACGGCCGAACGCGAGCGGCTACTGAGCGCAGGGAACTTCGGGGACCTGTTCGCACACAACACTCGGGTCGATGCGGCGAAAGTGTCCATCGCTCAGCGTGAGAGCGCCGCGATCGTCGAAGCACTCTCGGATGTGCGTCAGTTCGGCGGACATCAGCAGGCGGTGCACACGATGACCGCCGCAGAACGGAGCAGGTTGACGCAGCTCGGCGGCAGGCCAGTCTCCGAGGCCGACGCAGACGCCGTGGCTCTTCTCCGGGACGCCGAGAAGTTCTTCCCGACCGAATGGCTGGAAGCGGCGGACGCGCGCGGCCCCCTCGCGCTCGGGTACGTCGACCGTGGGTTCTTCCTGCAGAAAGCTCCGAGCACCCTGCCAACCGACTCGGTCGTCGTCTCCCCGAGGGGAACTTTCTCCTACCGGACGGGCGCACATTCCGACGAGGCAACCGAGACGATGATCCACGAGCTCGGCCACCGCATGGAACAGGCCATCCCCGGGCTCACGCAGCTCGAGTTCGCGCTCGCGCGATCACGCGCTACCCGAGGCGGGGTCCTCGAGGACCTGGTTCCGGTCAGCAACTCTCAGCTCACCGAGCTCACCTACAAGGATGACTGGCTCGAACCATACGCAGGCCGAAGCTATGTCCCGGCCGGGTACTCGCGCCCGGATCTCGTCGCGCACGAGGTCTTCCAAGTCGGAACGCAGGACCTGTACGGTAGGTCATCGACCAAGTACGGTGACGACGAGCTGCAAGATTTCATGTTGGGGGTGTTGGCGCTGCTATGACCTGGCAGATGAAGTCCAGCACCGATCCTGACCGTTGGCTCGACAGCCCGAGCGGTATCGAGTTCACCGCGGACCCGCAGACCACCACCGAGCTCGGCGACCTCGCCGAGCATGAAGTGCCCGCCCATCCGGGTGGGCCGATGAAAGTCGGAGTGACGACTGATGTCGATCTGTTGGTCGCGGCCGAGCGGATTATCCCGAATCCAGTTGTGACGGGCGATGTACCGCAGGCCGAAACCTGGCCGACTCTCGACGGACTGCTCGTCTACTAGCCCGGCACTCTTCCCTCAATCGAAGCGCTACCCACTCGGGTGGCGCTTCTTTCGTGCACCCACAACGAGGTGCACGCCTCATTCCCCCGGCGTCGCACGACGTCGACCTATCCCGCACGGGAGGACACACAATGCACCACCTGAATGCACGTCGCACCTTCGGAACCATCATCGCGCCGGCCGCGATCGACTCGTTCGCTCGCACCTCGAGGATGCCCGCACGGCTGCATCCTCGACGCGACCCGGAAGGACACCCCAACGGCGGTGGCGGAGAAGCAGCCGGCGACGGTGGAGGTGCAGACGGCGAAAACGATGGCGCAGGAGCCGACGACACCACGAACCAGTGGAAAGAGCTGTTCGGCGACCAGAAGCCGGAGGACGTGAAGAAAGCCGTCGACGAATCCCGCAAATGGGAGAACCGATCGAAGGACAACTTCTCGGCCAAGCAGCAGCTCGACGCCCTGATGAAAATCGTCAACGGCGACAACCCCGACGGCGAAAACGACCCGAGCAAACTCCCCGGACAGCTCACTGCTGCACAGCAGGAAGCCCGCGAGAGCAAGCTCGAGCTCGCAGTGTTCCGCCGAGCCGCGAAGCTCGACGGCAACGCAGACCGGCTCGTCGACTCCCGCTCGTTCAACCGGGCGATCGCAGAACTCGACCCGGCCGCCAGCGACTTCGACGAGAAGCTCGACGCAGCCATCAAAGATGCTGTCGCGGCCGACCCATCCCTCGGAATCCCCAAAGCCGAGGAACCGGGCGTCGGAGTCCACGTCGAAGGCGAGGGCGGAGCACCCGTCACACCGGCGAACCTGGCATCCCAGATCGCCGCCGCCGAGAAGGCCGGCGACAAGCAGAAGGCGATGCGCCTGAAAACTCTGCAGCTCGCACAGCTCGGCACCAACAAAAAGTAATCCCTCACCACCCGAACACGTTTCGGGTTCATAGCGAAAGGAACCGCCATGCCCGGAATAACCGGACTCGGCACCACCTACAACCTGCCGAACTACGTCGGCGAGTTGTTCTCCATCTCCCCGGAAGACACTCCGCTGCTCTCCGCGATCGGTGGACTCACCGGCGGCGAAGAGAAGTCGTCGACGATCTTCTCCTGGCAGTCCTACGACCTCCGCGAGGCCGACAAGAACCGTCAGCGACTCGAAGGCGCGGACGCTCCGCAGGCCGAGGGCCGCAAGCGAGCAGCCGGAACGAACGTCCTCGAGATCCACCAGGAACAGGTCGCCGTCTCGTACACCAAGCAGGCTGCCGTCCGTCAGGTCGCGACCGACGGTGCCACGAACATCCGCATCGACAACCAGCCCGTCGGCGACGAGCTCACCTGGCAGATCCAGGCCGAGCTCAAGCAGATCGCCCGCGACGTCGAGGCCTCGTTCGTCGGCGGCATCTACAACCTGCCGACCGACAACACCACCGTCCGCCGCACCCGCGGACTGCTCCCGGCGATCACCACGAACGTCGTCGAGGCAGGCGGCGAGCCCCTCACCGACGACCTGATCCTCGATCTGATGCAGGAGGTGTGGACGAACGGCGGAATCCAGGAATCGGAGACCCGAACCCTGATCACCAACGCCACACAGAAGCGCCGCCTGACGAAGATCTTCATCAAGGATGCAGGCTCGGCGTACCGGGAAACGTCCCGCAACGTCGGCGGCGTGAACCTGCAGACGTTCGAGACCGACTTCGGTCGCGTGAACATCATGCTCTCGCGGTTCCACCCGGCCGACGAGATCGCCGTCGTGTCCCTCGAGGAGCTCGCGCCGGCGTTCCTGAACATCCCCGGCAAGGGCCATTTCTTCGCCGAGCCGCTCGCGAAGACCGGCGCATCCGACAAGGTGCAGCTGTACGGCGAGATCGGGCTGCAGTACGGCAACGAGCGCAAGCACGGCAAGCTCACCGGCCTCCCGACCATCAACGCCGGGGACGGTGCCTGATGCCGAAGTTCAAGTCGAGCATCTACCCGGGTCTGATCGTCGGTCGCGGTGAGACCCGCACTCGTTTCGTCGACGGCGAAGCCGAAGCAACCGGCAAGGCGGCGTCGTTCCTCCGCAAGCTCGGCGACCACGCCGGTGTGACCGAGGTGTCCGACGACGAAGACACCGCTCCGGCGAAGGACGCCACACCGCCCGGGCCCGATCCGGTGTCGCCGACGGCCGCGGGTGAGCCCGATCCGACGTCGCAGAATCCGCCGGCGAGCCCCACAGCCGAAGGCCTGCACGGAGATCCGGCCTCGCAGAAGCCGCCCGCGTCACCGACCGCCGAAGGCGAATCGGCCCCGAAGCTGCCCGCGAAAAAGGCGGCACCACGGACCACGACGCCGAAGGCCACCGACAAGTAGCGAGAGGGGGCGACCAATGCCCGCAGTCGAATTGGACCTCGACGACATTCGGCCGTTCGTGCAGAATCTCGACGAGGCGAAAGCCGAACTGATGATCGCGGACGTCATCGCCGCCGCATCCGCACCGAAGGTCGCCCCCTGCATCGTCGACGAGGAGTTCCTCTACCCGGCGCAGGCAAAGGCGATCCTCCGGTCAGCGGTCCTGCGCTGGAACGACTCCGGGACCGGGGCGGTCACGCAGATGTCGGCGGGCCCATTCCAGGGCACCATCGACAACCGCACCGAACGCAAACGGCTCTTGTGGCCGTCGGAGATCGCGGACCTTCGCGAGCTCTGCGGACTCACGAAAACGGGGCGAGCGTTCACCATCGACACGACGCCGCCGCGGCCTCCGCTCTTGGAGGCACCGTGAGCGTCCAGTTCGCCTGCCAGTTCCCAGTGAAGCTGAAACGGTACGTCGAGGGCGCAGTCCGCGACGACCGTGGACGCGAAACCGGCGACCACGCAGCACCAGTGGAGATCAAGGTCTTCGCCTGGTACATCGGCGGCACCGAGACACTCACCGACGGCCACACGAACCGCACGGTTCACGCGGCCACCTGCTACCCGCAGTCGAAAGACAACGTGAGCGAGCTCGACCAGATCGAGCTCCCCGGCTTCGGATGGTTCGAGGTCGACGGGCAACCGACGAACTACGACCACAATCCGTTCTGGTCACCGGGACTCGTCGACGCGAAACTCAAGGCGGTTGGCGGATGAGCCTGACCGGCAAAGAACTTCGCGTCCGCCACGCGGGCGGTGAGGATCGCTTCGGAACTCAGTCGTTCAGCGTTGACGACAAATCCGGGGTCCTGCTCGTCTACGCCGACTCGAGCCGGAAGCAGGCTCTCGCCGCGTACAACTCCGAGTTCTGGATCGCCGCTGACTTCGTCGACCCGGAGGAGACAGGGGAGGAGGTGGACGACGATGGCAGGAGCGAGATTCGTTCCGAGATCGACCGCGTTCTACGAGATTCGTAGCCTCCCCACCGTGCGGGCCGCCGTCGACGACCTCGCGCGCCGAGGAGCCATCGCCGCCGGCGACGGATTTGAGTGGTCCTCGCAGCAAGGCCAGAAGCGACCGCAGGGCCGTTGGCGCGCAATCATCTACCCGGCTACGTACTCCGCTCGCCGCCGCAACGCGAACCACAACACCCTCGTCAACGTCCTCGGGCGGATCCGATGACCGAGCTCGCGATACCGAAGTCTGCACAGACAGTCGCAGTTCGCGCCGTCACCGACCACATGCCCGCCGGATTCGAGGACGTGTGGATCTCCGACAAGGTCCCGAAACGCCGGCGCTCGAGGATGATCCGCATTACCCGCACTCCTGGCGGCGGTATGGCATCGCACGGTGCCACCGACCACGCGCGACTGATCATCGAGTGCTGGGCCGACAACGACGACGACGCCGAGCTCCTCGCCAACACCACCCGAGCTGTACTCCGCAACCTGATCGGCCGCACGGCCGCAGGCGGATTCATCCGATGGTGGCGAGAAGACGGCGGCCCGTACGAGTGGCCCGACGAATCCGGCCAAGCCCGCTGGCAACTGACCGGCGAAATGCTCATCAAGATCTCCTAGCTCGACACCCCTTCGTGGCCCGGTGCAACGAAGCCTTGAAAGGGGCGAACACTCATGGTCAACGTTGGCAATTCCTTTGTCGCGACCCCACCCATCGACGGCGGAGTGCTGCACTCCGCAGACCTCGGCACCCTCCTGCCGACGAAGGCGAACACCGCACTCGCACCCGCGTTCCTCGCGAACGATCACGGCGCGGTCGGAGAGAACGGACTCGGGATCAACAAGTCCCGAACCACCCAGAAGATCCGCATGTTCGGTGGTGAGACCTTCCGCGAGGTCCAGACCGAATACGACGAGTCGATCACCGTCACCCTGCTCGAGGACGACCTCGAAGCAGTCCTCGTGTCGGTGTTCGGTGAGGCGAACGTCGAGGTCGACGAGGTAGAGGATGACGGCCTGCACAAGCGGATCTACCACACGTCGGAGACGCTGCCGATCAAGTCGTGGATCCTCGACGCGATCGACGGCGAGAAGACGAAGCGGTACGTCGTGGAGAAGGGGCAGGTCACTCAGACCGCCGAGGTCACGGACGTTCACTCGAACGTCACGAACCACCAGATCACGATCACCACGTACAAGTCGGCGCTCGGCGCGAAGGGGGAGAACGTCCTCGAGCTGCGTCACGATGCGTCGGTGACGTCGGGAAACCCCTGAGCCCGGTGATCGGTGCGGACGAGCAATTCGCGCCGATCATCGGGCCTCAGGGCTTCATCCTCTACTGAGCTCGAATTCTGTTCTCTCCCAACAAATGAAAGGCAGGTGGCCCCGCTATGGTTTGGTCACGTCCCGAAATCACCAGCGGGGTCACCCGCGTCACCAAGGCACTGTTCGAGAAGTACGGCGACGGCATCGACGAGGCCCACGAGATCGCCGAAGGCAAACTGTCCCAAACGACAGCCGACAATCGTTATGCCCCCGGTGGCAACGCCCTCTCGGTGGCCGCGTTCGGGGTCGATCCAGCCCAGACCGCAGGCACCAACACGCCGCTATTTCAGGCTGCGATC